>DATLZR010000133.1 GCA_035573895.1 Blastocatellia bacterium
CGGCTGCTCCACCCGCCATGTCGTATTTCATGCGCTCCATTCCTTCCGGCGTCTTGAGAGAGATCCCGCCGGAATCGAACGTGATTCCCTTTCCCACGAGCGCGACGAGTTCTCCAGCGAGTCCCTTCCCCTCCTGAGGAACATAGCGGAGGACGATCATTCGAGCCGGCTCGTCGCTACCTTGCGCGACGCCCAGGATCGCCCCCATACCCAATTCCTTCATCTGCTTTTCATCAAGCACGGTGATGTCCAGTCCATACCGACTCGCCATATCCTCAGCGCGCTTGGCCATCTCCCTCGGCGTGAGCACCGACGCCGGCTCGTTCACGAGGTTGCGGGCGAAATTCGTCGCCTTGGCCAGAATCGAGCCACGTTCGATGCCCCGATCAATTTCCGCCCTCCCACTCTCGGCGCTCAGCACCAGCTCTTCAACCTGCCGCTCCTCCTTCTCCTGAGTTTTGTAGGTCCCGGGGTCGAACTGACCGAGGATGACCCCTTCCACGACGGCCTGGGCGGTCCGTTCCAGGTCGAGCGTGGGGCGAAGGACAAAACCCAAACTCCGCAGTCCCCGCTGTCGGGAGAACCGCACCGCCGTTCCTCCCACCTGTCGCAACGCATCAAAATTGGCTTCTTCCCTCTTGCCCGCACCGACCAGCAGAAGCCGTCGCGCGGCCAGCTTCTCTGACGCGGGAACGAGGTAGACGGTCTCTCCCGGTTTCCCTTTCAGCTCACCGGACGCCTGCACCTTCGAGAGAAGACCGCCCGAACGGCTGTCGAGTTCCCGAAGCAGTTGGTCTTCCAGCCCTTCTCCCTCAAAAACACTCGTCACGAGAACGTCTAGATCAAGCTCGTGAAATTTTCCAATGGACGACCTGATCTTCATAACGCTTCATCTCCTTTCCTTGACCATCTTCATGGTCTCGCGTTCGATGGTCCGACGCAGTTCCGTCTGGCGCTTGTCATGAAGTTTTTTACCCCGGGCGAGAGCGACTTCAAATTTGACCTTGCCATTTTTCAAGTAACATCGGGTGGGGATGAGCGTCAGGCCCCGTTCCCGCACCTTGCCGTAAAGCCGCATGATCTCCGACTTATGCAATAGCAGTTTGCGCATGCGGGTGGGATCATGATTGAGTCGCCCGCCGTGACTGTACGGACTGATATGGACGCCGACCAGCCATGCCTCACCGTTGCGGATGATCGCATACCCGTCTTTAAGATTAATGCGTCCCTCGCGGATGGATTTGACCTCCGTCCCGGTGAGGGCAACGCCGCACTCATAGGTTTCCAGGAGATCGTAATTGTGGTACGCCTGGCGATTGGTTGCGATGATCTTTTCTGGCATAGGCGTCTGTCACATCTCGCGTCGCAGTGGGCGCTCCATCAACTCGCTGGCGGCCTGGCGAGGATCTTTGCCTTCGTAGAGGATGGCGTGAACGCTGGCCGTGATCGGCATCTCGATCTCATACCGTTGACCGAGGGCATGGACGGCACGCGTCGTGGTCACACCCTCAGCAACCATCCGCATAGACGCAAGGATATCGCTTAAAGCTCGCCCCCGCGCCAGCTCGATGCCCACATAGCGATTCCGGGAGAGATTACCCGTGCAGGTCAGCACGAGATCACCAACTCCCGCCAGCCCCGCCATCGTCTCGGCCCGGCCGCCGAGCGCCACGCACAGCCGCGTCATCTCCGCTAGACCTCGCGTGATGAGCGCCGCCACACTATTGGAGCCCCACCCCAGCCCGGCGACAACTCCGGCAGCAATGGCGATTACATTTTTCACCGCTCCGCCCACCTCGACACCGATGACATCAAGACTCGTATACAGCCGCAACGAGGCCGAGGAGAGTAGCCGCTGAACCTTCTCAGCATACTCCGGCTGCGATGATGCGACCACAATCGCCGTCGGATCACCGCGCACGACTTCCTGCGCGAAACTCGGCCCGGAGAGAACCGCCAGGCGCGGTTCAAAATCATCTCGAAGGACATCCCGGAGAACCTCGGACATGCGCATCTGCGTATCGGTTTCGATTCCCTTCGTTGCGCTGACGAAAATCATGCGTGGATGAACAAAGGGGCGCATGGCTGCGAACACGTGGCGACAGGCATGAGACGGAACCGCCGTGATAACCACATCCGCACCGTCCACAGCCTCGTCGAGCAGATCCGTCGCCTGAACCTGCCGAGGCAATGAGAGCCCCTGTAGATAAACCGGATTTTCCCGGGTCTCATTGATCGCATGGGCAATGGAGGGATTATGGGCCCAGAGTCGAACGCGATGACCGTTTGTCGCCAGCACGAAAGCCAGCGCCGTTCCCCAACTCCCTGCACCGATGATCGCCACCGGGGTCATCGCGTTCCTTCTTCCTCCACGATAGTCTCGTTCCGTCACGAGCGCACGCTCACGCGAGAACCAAACTTGTGCTCGCTCCCTTGAAGCAATCTGCGGATATTCTCCCGATGCCTGGCGATAATGAGCGCGCTGCCGAGGGTGACCGCGACCAGTCCCGGCAGAATGTCGGCAGTTTCCCGATGGAAGAAGTTACTCTCGACGATCCAGATCAATAGCGGAGCTGATGCGGCGGCTGTGATGGAACCCAGCGAGACGTATCGTTTCCAGCCGACCATGACAACCCACACGGCCAGAGCGCACGCCATCGCAAGGGGGGAGATGACGAGGAAAGCTCCGAATCCGGTGGCGACCCCCTTGCCCCCGCGCCCTTTCAGCCAGATGGGGAAAACATGGCCGACAATAGTCATCATGGCCGCCACACCCATCCATTCGCTCTCCTGATCGGTCAGATGGCCGGCTAGTATCACTCCGGCAGCTCCCTTGCCTGCATCGAGGAGCAAGGTCAATAACCCGCCGCTCAATCCAGCGACACGGCTGACATTGGTTGCCCCCACATTGCCACTGCCGACGGTCCGAATGTCAACCCCCCGGGCCAGGACATATTTCACCAGGAGAAAGCCAAAGGGAATCGAACCCAAACCATAGGCT
>DATLZR010000134.1:0-2500 GCA_035573895.1 Blastocatellia bacterium
CCGTCTTGGTGCGGGCACCCGGCGTCTTCACCGGGACCACAAGTTCGCTGTGCAGCTCGGCAAGACAGTCGCCACGTCGTTACGCCATTCGTGCAGGTCGGAACTTACCCGACAAGGAATTTCGCTACCTTAGGACCGTTCCTTCGTTATCCCATCTCTTTGAGCCACTGAACATGGCCTCTCAGCCCACCACGACAGCGGATGGGACTGGTGGGACGGCTCTAGACGAGCCCTCCGTATCGCTACGGAGTTCGGACCATATCATCACGACTCCAGACTGGCGGCACTCCCCTGAACGGGGACATTTTCTGGAGCCGCGCCCGGCGTATGGTCTCTGGGGATTTCCCGAAAGCGAGCAAGAATTTCTTCCTCCGTATACCGCCGCTGTCCACCGTCGTTCATATCTTGGCGGATCCGGAGGATCTCTCGGACACCCTCAACGGTCATGTGCCGACCTTCCTCTATGATGCGGGCGATCCTCTTGAACTTCGCGAAATCGCGCTTCTTTCTCGCCGACAAGAACGGGAACTGCTCGAAGAAGGGAATGACGTTCTCGACGATGGCGTTGAAGTTATTGACCTCATAGGTCCAAACACCATCGTCCCGCCGTCGGAGTGTACCACACCGGAAGTAGCGCTTGAACAGGGCTAGGATGACCCGCTCCCGCTGAGAGATATTGAAGCACAGCGAGATCTTCCACGGCATCCGGCAATCGGATCGAGGTCGGAACACAACGTTGAAACTTCCCTCCCCGTCGGCGAAACCGGCCAAGTAATAGCCGACGCGCGGAGGAATTTTTCTGGTGTCGAGAGGCATGGTCGCTTTCAGAACCTTTCCTGCGGGTTGTCTGCGCCCCACGGATTGTGACGCACCCTCCCATGGAGAGCGACGTACCGGGGGACCCTTCACCCCTTCGGGGCAGACCCCTGAGGGGACAGATGTTCCCGCATATAGCCAGGTTTATTTACGTAACTACAACGGTCAGGATCATAGTTACGGCCGCCATTCACCGGGGCTTCGGTTCAGGGCTTCGCCCGTCCGAAGACGAGCTAACCCCTCCCTTTAACCTTCCGGCATTGGGCAGGCGTCAGCCCCCATACGTCGTCTTGACGACTTTGCGGAGACCTGTGTTTTTAGTAAACAGTCGCGTGGCGCTCTTTACTGCGACCCACCTCGGCTTCGGAGGCTGTGCTCCTACACCTAGCGTGGGCACCCCTTCTCCCGAAGTTACGGGGCCAATTTGCCTAGTTCCTGACCGAGCCATCACACATGCGCCTGTGGATATTCTCCTCGCCTACCTGTGTCGGTTTGCGGTACGGCCATCTGACAGGCTCGCCACCGAGGCTTTTCCTGGCCGCATGGACTCGGCCGCTTTCCCCCTAACGGGGTCGTCATCCCCTCTCGGTGTTAACGAAGGAGCGGTTTTGCCTACCCCTTCCACCTACCGGGTTGAATCGGGACGTCCATCACCCGACCGGCCTATCCTTCGGCGTCCCCCCAGGCTCCTGACGCCTGACAGACGGTGCAGGAATATTAACCTGCTTCCCTTCGACTACGCCTTTCGGCCTCGCCTTAGGTGCCGACTAACCCTGGGCAGACTGACTTCACCCAGGAAACCTTAGGCTTTCGGCGCGCGGGGTTCTCACCCGCGTTCTCGCTACTTATGCCGGCAGAGTCTCTTCCAGGGCCTCCAACCGCCCTCTCGGTGCGGCTTCGCAGGCAACTGGAATGCTCCCCTACCAACCAAGCAGGAACTTATGTCCCGCTTGATTCCGTGGCTTCGGTGACCGCCTTGAGCCCCGTTGGATTGTCGGCGCAAAGTCGCCTCGACCAGTGAGCTGTTACGCACTCTTTAAAGGATAGCTGCTTCTAAGCTAACCTCCTGGCTGTCACAGCGACTTCACATCCTTTCCCACTTAGGCGGCACTTGGGGACCTTAGCCGACGGTCTGGGCTGTTTCCCTTTTGACCACGAAGCTTAGCCCTCGCAGTCTGACTCCCGGGCATGACTCACGGGCATTCGGAGTTTGGTTGGGTTTGGTAGGCTTGTAGGCCCCCTAGCCCATCCAGTGCTCTACCACCCGTGGTATTCACCCGAGGCTAGCCCTAAAGCTATTTCGGGGAGAACGAGCTATCACGGAATTTGATTGGCCTTTCACCCCTACCCCCAGCTCATCCGAGCCCTTTTCAACGAACACCGGTTCGGGCCTCCACTGAGTGTTACCTCAGTTTCACCCTGGCCAGGGGTAGATCATCCCGCTTCGCGTCTCGTATGCGCGACTGTGGCGCCCTTTTCGGACTCGCTTTCGCTACGGCTCCGCCTTCTCGGCTTAACCTTGCCACGCATACGAACTAGCCGGCTCATTAAGCAAAAGGCACGCGGTCAGGCTATCCGTGGGGTCGCCGTGAAGCAACCCAACGGATAATCCCTCCCACTGCTTGTAGGCATACGGTTTCAGGTCTATTTCACTCCCCTTGCAGGGGTTCTTTTCACCTTTCCC
>DATLZR010000134.1:7500-21970 GCA_035573895.1 Blastocatellia bacterium
CTGCAATTCCCCCGAGCAGACTGAGAACGACGGACTCCGTGAGGAACTGCATTCGGATGTGGCTCGGGCGGGCTCCCACGGCCATGCGAATGCCAATCTCGCGCGTGCGCTCGGTCACCGACACAAGCATAATGTTCATGATACCGATGCCGCCCACGATCAACGACACGGCGGCAATACTGCCCAAAAGGAGCGTCATCACCCGATTCGTTTGCTCTGCCGCTTCCGCGACTTCGGTCATGTTTCGAACCATGAAATCGTCCGGTTGACCCGGGGCAATGCGATGGCGCTGACGCAGGAGGTCGGCGACCTGCTTCTCAGCCACGCTCGATGCTGACGCATTGATGAAGGAAATCATCGCCGAATTGATCGAGAGGATCTGCTGCCCCAACAGTTTCTTCTGAACCGTTGTGTAAGGCATCACCGCAATATCATCCTGATCTTGTCCCATCATGGATTGGCCCTTCGGAGCGAGAACGCCAATGACACGAAAGGGCAAGTTTCGCACGCGGATCGTTTGCCCGATCGGGTTGACCCCCTGAAAGAGGTTATCCACGACTGTCTTACCGAGCACAATGACACGAGCGGCCGCCCGAACGTCTCCTTCGTTGAAGAATTCTCCCTCGGCCACCGGCCAATTTCTGATCTTCGGGAATTTTTCGTTGGTGCCTTGAATTTGCGTGAACCAGTTCTGATTGCCGAAGACCATCTGGCCCGATGCCCGAACAATCGGCGAGGCCGCTGCCACAGCGGGACACTCACGTTCGATTGCCTCGACGTCTTCCGCCGTCAACGTATTGGCCGCTCCCGCCCCCAGTCGCACACCACCCATCATGTGGCTGCCGGGCCAGACGAACATGATATTTGTCCCCATGCTTTGAATTTGATCCTTCACCATGGCCTGGGCACCTTGACCGACGGAAACCATGGCGATGACGGCTCCGACACCGATAATGATACCGAGCATCGTCAGCGTTGACCGCAGCTTGTTTCGGCCGAGAGCACGGAAAGCGACTTTAAGGATGGCCCATAACCTCATAGTCTTCCTCCTCCTCTTCGCCCGGAGGCGGCAATTGCTCGAGAACCTCCCGCGCATCGCGCGGCTTCTCGATAGGGGCATCATAGCGAATCCGCCCATCGCGGAAGGTGATGATGCGCGAGGCGTACTGGGCAATATCCGCCTCGTGCGTTACGATGACCAGCGTGAGATTTCGCTCGCGATTCAACCGCTGAAAGATTTCCATCACCTCGACCGACGTGCGACTGTCGAGATTCCCCGTGGGCTCATCGGCGAGGATAATCGAGGGATTATTGACCAGCGCCCGAGCAATTGCCACGCGCTGCTGCTGCCCTCCCGAGAGTTGACTGGGTAAGTTCTTCTCCCGATCGGCTAATCCCACGGCAGCGAGAGCTTCGCGGGCGCGGCGTATTCGCTCGGCCGCCGGAACGCCCGCGTAGATGAGCGGCAACTCCACATTCTCCAAAGCAGATGTTCGGGGCACGAGATTGAAGGCCTGAAAGACAAACCCGATACGACGGTTGCGAATATCAGCCAACTGAGTCTTTGTGAGCCTGGAGACATCCTCTCCTTCCAGGAGGTATCGGCCACGCGTCGGACGGTCGAGACAACCAATGATGTTCATCATCGTTGATTTTCCCGAACCCGATGGCCCCATGATAGCCACGAACTCGCCCCGGCGAATGACGAGCGAGACTCCCCGCAGAGCGTGAACTTCGATATCTCCCGTTTTGTAAATCTTATGCACCCGCTCCAGGCGGATGACCTGACTCGGATCGTACGGCCCTAGCTGTAAGCTGATCTCATCCTCCCGCTGACGGATGAGCGGATGATCCAATGCCTCAACCAACGCTTGCCTCCTTATTGATGTCGTATGAAGCCTAAGGTCACAAAATCCCACTCGATGCAGCCCAACGGGAAATGAGCGCCATCCTCCGGCGGCTGCTTCGTGTTGCTCCCGTGCCGCCAGTCTTACCGTCCCGCCGGACGACGCGGAGGACCGAATCCTCCGAACGGTCCGCCGAAGGGCGGTCGTGATCCTGTTTGCGTAGTCGTTGGGGTCGCCTGTGTGGTATCACCAATAATGACCTTGTCCCCCTCCTTCACTTCGCCGGAGACAATTTCAGTGCTGACACCGTCGGTGATCCCGAGCATCACACGACGGGGCTCGGGCTTTTTCTCCGCATTGAGCACCCAGACGATCCCCGGACGGACACTCTGGTGACGAGGTGTGGGGAATCTCAATTTCTCCGAGGGGTCCCACAGCTGACCGGGGGCCAGCAAGGGACCCGAAGGGGCCGTTGTCGCGGCGGACGCGCTCCGATGCGCGGCGGCCTCCGAACGACTCCCCCATGATCCGGGTTGACCAGGCCCGCTACCTCCTGGCCGAGACCACTGGAAGCTCTCTCGAATCTTTTGCCGATCTGCTTCCGGCAGCTCGCGCATCTTTTGGACGAGGGCCCGGCGGTCCTCCGGCGACAGATTGGGATCGCGCAACCGCCTGAGCAAAGCGGCTGCTTCCGCTGACAGGCCTGCAGGAACATCCGGAGGCGAGGCTGGTCGTGCGGCTGCCGGGCGAGCCGACGGAGGCTTCTCCGGCGAAGGAGGAGCCGAAGACGTCCTTGGCCCTTCCGGCCTGGCGCCGGTGTCACCAGCCATTCCCGGCTGTCCCTGTCGCATCAATTCAAAAACCTTCTCGCGCGTCACTCCCGGCGGCAAATACCGCAAAGCGGCATTCGGTACCTTCAGGACATTCTCTCGCTGATCCACGGTAATCGTGATGTTCGCCGTCATCCCCGGTTTCAGCTTCAATTGCGAATTATCCACGCTGATGATGACGCTATAGGTCACGACGTTTTGCACCGTTTGCGGGTTGAGGCGAACCTCAACGATCTTCCCCGTGAATGTGTCGCCGGGGTAGGCATCAACGGTGAAGCGCACATCCACACGGTCGGAGATCTTTCCGATGTCAGCTTCGTCAATATTGGCATTGACCTGCATCTTGGTCAGGTCATTGGCGATGACAAAGAGCGTGGGTGCCTGCAAGCTCGCAGCCACCGTCTGTCCAACATCCACATTACGCGAGATGACCACACCGTCCACCGGTGAGTAGATGTTGGTATACTCCAGATTGACCAGTGCGCGATTGAGATCGGCCTTGGCCTGCTCCACCTGGGCCTTCGCTTGTTCGAGTTGAGCCCGGGTGGCATTCATCTGCGCCTGGACCTGCTCGACGGCTGCAGCGGCCTGATTATAGCGGGCCACAGCGCTATCGTAATTGGCCTTGGCGGTGTCGTAATCATTCTGCGACGCCACGCCACTGCGATAGAGTTCAGTGTAGCGGTCGAAGATCAGTTTCATGTTATCGCGGGCCACGCGCGCGGCCTCCAGATTGGCCCTGGCGCTCTGGAGATTGGCCATCTGGGTGTTCAGCTCGGCCTCCACCGTGCGTACGCGAGCTTCGGCCGCCAGTAGCGTCGCTCGAGCATTTTCCACCTGCGCCTCAAAATTTCGGGGATCAATCTTGGCAAGCAATTGTCCCCGCTTGACGACCGAATTGAAATCGGCATAGAGAGCCTGAATCTGCCCGGAGACCTGACTTCCCACCTGAACCGTCACAACCGCCTGGACCGTTCCCGTCGCATTGACGACGTTCCGGATGGATCCACGCTCAACCGTTCCGAAGAAGTACTCGCTATCGGCGGCCTTTTGGCGAAACAGTCCAAATGACAAGGCCACTCCGGAGATCACAATGAGTGCTCCCAAGATGACGAAGAGCCGTTTCTTACTGGCAAAAAGCTTTTTGATTCCCCCTAGTGCCATGTGCTGATGTGTTCCTCCGTGATGATTTTACCGTCCTTCTCGTCTATCGCGCTGGCTGCGTTCTTGATCAAACCGTCTCATCAGCTCAGCGTATTTGGCTTGCTGTTCTGGGGTGAGCACAGCGCGGATGCGCTCGCGGGACCTGTCCCGGATCGCATCAAACCGTGGGCGGGTCTCGTTACGAAGCTGGATGAACTCCTGGCGGGTCTCCTCCAGTATCTGTCCCACCTGACGGGCTTGCTCTTCGCTCAGGCCCAGCTCGCGGGTGAGAAAATCCAGATGCTTTTCCCGCGCCGTCGTATGTCGGGGCGGAGGCGGGGTAAAGAATCGTCCGCTCTCCACGCTGACGCGATAGAGGTTCATTGTCAGCGCGCCGATGGCACAGCCGAGGAGAAAAACCCCCAGTACGACGGCCCGCGCTTTCCATCTATTGTTCAGTCCCGGAGTCATCTCTGCCCTCGATCAGCGATGAGCGCACTGAGGACCTGATCGGACGTCAGGTCCTGGTCGTCGGCCAGAATAACCCGCTCGCTTGGAGAAAAGTTTCGCTCGGCGACGAGCCGGAAGAAGTCCCCGTTTTCCGCCGCTACGTCTCGCTGAATATAGAGATGGATCCCCAGCATCAGGGCGAGGACGACGACTGCCGTGTAGACCAGGGCCTGGCCGAATGCCCTCATCCCCTCCCAGAGCGATGAGGTCAATGGTGGTGTCGCTTCAGCCAGGCGTGCTCGCAGCCGTGTCAAAAACTGAGGCGACAACTCTGCCTCCTCCACCGGAAGCGTGGCTTGCAGCAGGGCCTGCATCAGCCGCACGACCTGAGCCTGATGACGGCACGACGGACACACGGACAGATGAGCCGCCACGGCCGCTGCCTCTTGCTGCGGCAGAGACCGTCGCAGCCAGGCTGCCATTTTCTTGCGGATCTCCCGACAAGCCATCATTTTTTCCTCTGCGGGGTGCGACCCTCGATGGTCGCCACCATCCGTCGAATCCGCTTCCCCAACGCGCGACGGGCACGAAAGAGTCTCACCTTCACCTTCGAACGCGACCACGACATCATCTCGGCGATCTCCGCCGTTGACAGCCCATCGCGCTCGTACAGCAGCATAACCATTCTGTCCTCGGGCGAGAGAGTTTGCAAGAGCTTTTCCGCCAGAGCCGCTGCCTGTTCATTCCGCTGCGTCTGCTCGAATTCCTCCAGAGCCGGCCTGGCCAGGACATCCTCCAGCCAGCGCCCCTCATCATCGGTCAGGTCGGCGAGGTTGAATTCCTGCCGCCGCTTGAGCCGCCGCAGTTCGTCATAACATGCGTTGATGGTGATCTTCATCAACCATCGCTCGAACGAAGCGCCCCGTCGGTAGGTATGCAGCGATTGATAGGCCTTGATGAACGTCTCTTGCGTGATGTCTTCTCTCGCCTCCGGCTGTCGGAAAAATCGCCCGGCGAGATTAAACACGCTGCGACTGTAGCGGGTCACTAACATGTCAAAGGCCTCATGATCTCCCGCCAGACTCCGCTCGACCAGCTCGTCGTCGTGAATCTCCACCTCTGACCTGACGAGTTTCTCTCGCCCCACAGCTTTTCCCACACGCTGTACTCGTTCCGCATCATCGTCTCGTCCGGTGTCTACTACGCCCGGAGAGCCGGAAGCGGTTACACGCTTATAGTACGCTTGCTCCCGGCAAAGGGTTGACTTTTTATCTTCGGGTATCGTCGGCGGGTCCCCTCACGCAGTCCCGTATTCCCCGGCGATCACGGTGATCAACCGTTCAGGGTGAATGTACTTCCGAATCGCTGCGCGGGCCTCCTCCAGCCCTACAGCCTGGACCAGAGTGGGGATCTCATCCAGATAAGACGGGCCGAACCCATACAGCTCAGCGAGGAGAAGCTGGGCAGCAATTCCTCCATTGGTTCCCAATCCAACGGTGAACGAACCAATATAAGCCGATTTCTCGTCCTCCAGTTCCCGTTCAGTCATTCCTTCGGCGACATAGGTCTCTACCACCTCAATCGTAGATTCGATTGCCCGCTCGACGTTACTCGGATTGACGGTCACACTGATCACCCAGGGGCCATCGGCGAAGGTTGGTTCGAGAAACCGGGATATGATCCCGTAGCTCAACCCTTCCTGATCACGCACACGCACCCCCAGGCGTGAGGAGAGCGTCGAGTAGCCCAGCGCTGCATTCGCGATAATTGCGGCATAATAGTCGCGGTCGGTCCGTCGGAGTTGGCCCGCATGGCCCAGGACAATATCCACGCTGGCTTTATCGGGCATGGTGATGATCTCGCGGATTCCACCTCCGCCCAGAGGCGTTGGGGGCACCTCAATCGGCCGCCGCGAGCCTGGCTCCCAGTCGCCAAACAGTCGCTCAACTGTCGCCACCACTTCCGTGGCGAGGACATCGCCGACCAAGACCAGCACCATCGAGGATGCACCGTAGTGATCCCGATAAAAGCCGACGAGGTCCTCGACAGCAAGCGCCTCGATGCTTCGGATTCGCTCTTCCGCAGGGGGCTCATAAAACGGATTCGCGGGCTCAAAAACCAATTGGGAGAACCGCTCCAGGGCCCGCACGCTCGTGTTCTCCTGGCTGCGCCGAATATGTCCGATGGTTTGTTTCTTCAGCTTGTCGAGTTCATCCGGAGGAAATGACGGGTGACGCAGGACCTCGGCAATGATTTCGAGAACCCGCGTGACATCCTGACGAAGAAGTTGCGCACTCAGGTTGCAGAGGAACCGGTTGGCGCTCAGATGAAGCTCCGCACCGACATCTTCGAGGACCTGAGCAATTTCTAGCTTCGTGCGTCGGGTCGTTCCTCGCACAAGCATGGATGCAACCAGCGCGGCCAAGCCCGGTTTCTCCACCGGTTCAAAATACCGTCCGGCGCGGAGAGCACCCCGAATTTCCACCGTGGGATTGGCGTGATTTTCCAGAACCAACACCGTCAATCCGTTGGGCAAAACGACGCGCTCTGTCCGCTCGGCAAAAGGCTTTGCAGGATCATCCCAGGCGCGCTCAGAGCGCACCCGGGCCGATGCGATGACACCGGGGGTCACGGCCTGTTTTCTTCCCTCCGGCACCGAGGTCTCTCCAGGAGAGAAGCTACACGGGCGATGCAGTTGCGCGCCAGTGTTCCCTTCGTCCCAGCGAGCGATGCTGACAGAGCCGCCTGAGTTCTTGGGAACAAACCACCCCACCGTGAGGTTATCGTCATGCAGATACTGGCGAACAACGCGTTGAACGTCCTCAGCCGTCACCCGCTGCATCGCAGGCACATAGTCAATAAACCATCGCCAGCTCGCAGCCGACTCGGCCTCGCCCAATGCAAAGGAGAAGTTGAGGGCTCCATCACGAGCATAGAAGGTATCGGCTTCAATTTTATTCTTGGCCCGCGTGAGTTCCTGCTCACTCACCAGTTCATCCTGGAGGCGGGCAATCTCGTCCCGTATCACCTGCTCAACCCGCTTGTGCGCAATGCCCGGACGCAAGACGACGGTGATCTCAAACAAGCCGGGGTCCCGCAGGTGCGATGCATGGGTGCGGACGCTGATAGCCAGCTCTCCGTCAATCAACCGTTGATAAAAGCGGGTTGCAATGCCCCCCGCCAGGATGCGGGACAAAACAGCCAGGGGGTAAATATCCGGATGCTCAGCCTGGGGTGTGCGGTATCCCAGCATCAATGCCCCCACCTCCCCGGCGCGACGGATGATGAATCGGCGCTCTCCCTCCTGCGGGGGCTCGACCGTATACACGGTCGGCCGAGGATGAGGGGATCGGGGAATGACCCCAAAGTACTTATTGAGCAACCGAAGCGTCTCCTGCGGGTCAAAATCTCCCACGACGATGGCCGTCGCATTATCGGGCCAGTAGAAGGTATGATAGAACTCGCGCAGTCGTTCCGTCGGCACGTTCTCCACGTCGCTGCGCCAACCAATCGTCGGATGGTGATAGGGATGCTCGCGAAAGGCCGTCGCCCAGGTTTGAATCTCCAGTACGCTCAGCGGATCGTTCTCGCCCCGTTCCAGCTCGTTCCGCACGACAATGCGCTCGGCCTCGCGGTCTTCATCCCGAATGAGGGAGTTCCGCATTCGATCCGCCTCCAGGTGGATGACGAACTCCAGATGCTGACGCGGAACGGCCTCGAAGTAGTTGGTCCGGTCAAACCAGGTCGTCGCATTGAACGCCGCTCCGATCCGGTGGAGCATGGCTGCAATTTGCGTTCCCCGACGAGCATTAAACGTCGGCGTTCCCTTAAAGAGCATATGCTCCAGAAGGTGAGTCGCCCCGGTGTAGCCAACGGCTTCGTTGCGCGAACCAACATAGTAGAGAACCATAAATGCCACTACCGGAGCCGCCGTCTGCTGGCACAGCAGGATCTTCATTCCATTGGCCATCCGATATTCTCTGATCCCTGACGCCTCGGCAACAAAGCTGATTCCCTCAGGCACGGTGATCTGTGACTCCACGGTTCCCTCCCATCGTTTGCCTCGTTTCTCGTGCGCAAAAGACGGTAGATTATAAGCAAAAAGGAAGGCGATTTTGAGCCCTGGAGACGTTTATTTTCTAACACACGAGATATCAAAAAGTTACCGCCTGAATCTCCCTGCCCGCGTGTTTCCCCGCGGAGACGGCCCCAGAAATTAGCCCGGCTGCTACCGGGCCCAACCGCTCCCCAAGGTCGGCCCCCGGTCATATATGGAAACGCGAATTGAGAAAATAAGGACTTCCCGAGGGCTAGCCCGGTGAACTGTTAACTCTTCGCTCGTTTACCTGTTGACTTCTCCCTCGCCGACGACTAAGATTCCCCTCTTGGCGGGTATACCGAGCAAGGTTGAGCGTGGGAATGGAGCGGATCACCTACACCCGACGAGGGCTCATCAGCTTGATGCTGATAGCGCTGACGGTCTCTTTTTTGCTCACTCCGGTTCACGTCCTTTCCCACGGAGCCTCCATCTCCCGCGGCTCAGGCCCTGACGCGATTTTGAGCGCGCAATCGGCCCATCCTGATCCCGGGCCATCTGCGTTGGGGTGTTCGGTCTGTCGGTCATTTAACCTCTCACTCTTCCACAGTTCGCCTCTGAGTTCAGTAGTTCGACTGCCCTCTGCGGTGGGTTTCCCCGAAGAAACTCTCACCATCATCAAATCCATTGATCCTCTCGATTGGCAGTCGAACCGCGCCCCTCCTTTGGTCTAACTGGTCCTCCCGGTTTGTCATATTTTTGGCCCATCGGTGAACACCAGTGGTTTGCTGCTTCTTCTGGCGGTATCGGTGACGATGAAGCGAATCCGATGCCGCAGGTGAGATCATCAAGGAGGGGACATGAAAAGGACACTCATCGGACAAACGCTTTGTGCTCTCATTTTCAGTCTGGCCATTGTGGGGTCTGCCCGCGCTGAAGTGGGATCCATCCAGGGAACAGTCGTTGATCCCACCGGGGCTGTTATTCCTCGAGCCCACGTGACGCTACTCAATGCTAAGACTGGCTTTCGCCTGGAGACGATGACCGATGCTACCGGCTCTTTTCGCTTCTTCAACGTGCCTTACAGCACCTACATTGTGCACGTCACCGCCGAGGGGTTTCAGGAGGTGGACGTGGACGTGGATGTTCATTCGAGCATTCCCGTCGCCCTTGAAGTGACCCTTCCGGCCAGCCTCGGGACGATTGTCGAGGAAGTGACCGCAGATCACACGCAAGGTTTGGAGATCGATAAGACGACGACATCCACGCACCTGCACACGGATTTAATCGCCCGGCTCCCGGGGGCGGCGCCGAGTCGCGCCATCGAATATCTCGTGGCAACGGTTCCGGGAGCAATTCAGAGCGACAATGGGCGCATCTTTCTGAGGGGCTCGCATATTCCTTTGCAGTACAACATTGACGGTGTGCCTGTCACCGACAATTTGACGAGCGTTTTCGCCTCCAGCCTTGATGCCCGCAATTTGCGCACGGTCGAAGTGATCACCGGGAATGTGCCTGCTGAGTACGGCAATCGCACGGCCGGTGTGGTGAATATCACGACCCTTTCGGGGTTGGACATTCCGTTCTCCGGGAGCTTCACGGCATCGGGTGGAAGCTTCTCCACGGGGGAACTGGCCGCCTCGCTCGGAGGCCATGCGAAAAAACTAGGATTTTACACCGGCCTCTCAACCACCCGGACCGATCGGTATCTCGATTCGGTCTCGCCAGAGAATCTGAACAACCGGGGAGGCACAGCCAAGGGGTTGTTCAAGGTGGATTATGCTTTGGGACCAAACGATCTCCTGCGCTTCACCGTATCGGTGGGGGGAAGCGATTTTCACGTCACCAATCTCCCCTTCCAGCAACAGGCCGGTCAGGATCAGCGAATCGAACTCCGCGACAATTCTCAATCACTCGGATGGCAGCACACGGTGACTCCGGCGACGTTGTTCGCCCTGTCGCTTTCGCGACGGTACTCGGAATCCACGCTCCGATCGAACCTGAATGCGACGCCGGTCTATGCGACGCAATTTCGCACGCTGGAGACACAGGGCCTCAAAGCTTCCCTCGCCCACGAGCGGGGTGGCCATTCGTTTAAAGTCGGCGTAGAGGTCACGCGGTTCCCCTTATCGGAGAGCTTTCGATTTGCTGTGACCGATCCCTCCGCCTTTCCACCGCTGGAGGACGATCACCCGAATCCGGCGACGGCCTTCACCCTGGACCGCCCGTTTCAATTTGCTGATCGGAAGTCGGGACGCGAAGTATCGGCTTTCGTCCAGGATCGGTTTCGTCCGTTGAAAAACCTGACGGTGGAGGCCGGGCTTCGTTATGACGCCTATCGGTTGCTTGTGTCAGCGGATGAGTTCAGTCCCCGGGTGGGTCTTGCCTACTATCTGAGCCGCACGCAAACGGTATTACGCGCCTCATACAACCGCTTCTTTACACCGCCGGCTCGCGAGAACCTGTTGCTGACCAGTTCAGCTCAGGCAGCGGCCCTGAGCCCGCTTGCCCTCGAAGGAGAGGAAGGCACCAAACCGGTCTTGCCGGAGACGCAGCACGCCTTCGAGGTGGGCCTGCAACAGCAGCTCACTCGCTTCGCTCGACTCGATCTGGCCTATTTCTCCCGATTCATCCGCAACATGAGCGATGCCGACCAGTTTCTCAATAGCGGGATCATCTTCCCCATCGCCATCTCCAAAGGCCGCGCCACCGGCATCGAAGCGCGGCTGGAGCTGGCGAATATGAAAGGGTTCACCGGGTTCATCAGCTATGCCAATTCCTACACGCGGGCGACCACCCCGATCGTCGGAGGCCTTTTTTTGGGCGAGGCGGTGGAATCGCTCGAACATCCCGGACGGACCTTCCCCAACGATCATGATCAGCGCAACACGGGGGCGTTTCGTCTGAATTATGCGCATCGGTCCGGCTGGTGGGTCGCCTTTGGAGGACGTTATGATAGCGGCACACCGGTGGAGCTGGAACCCGGAACGACCCGCCAGGAGTTCGAAGAACGCGGTCCGCTTTATGGATTCTCACCGCGTCTTCTCGATGAGGTGAATTTCCAGCGCCTGCGTGTTCGCCCGCGAACGGTGCTTGACTTTTCCACCGGCATTGACCTCTTGCGGGAGAAGCGCACGGCGGTGAGTTTTCAGTTCGACGTCCTCAATCTGACGGACGAGTTTTACCTCTACACCTTCGAGAGCGCGTTCTCCGGCACGCGGGTGGGAACTCCCCGAACCTTCGCCGGACGAATAGTGCTGAAGTTCAAGTGATCGGGAAAGCCTGTTGTCGAAAAGGGTGAGGCGGAGGATACTTCTCCGCCTTGCCCTGTTCCCGCTAGAATGGAGAGATCGCGCGAAGATTCCGATGGGAGAGGCATGGCTGCCATTGATGCGCGAGAATAGTCTCGTTCCTGTATGGCAGAGGTCAACCAAGAGATGACGGCTGGCCGGCCCTCGGTGCCAAGCGTGGTGATCGTCGGTCGCCCCAACGTGGGAAAGTCCACGTTCTTCAATCGTGTGATCGGCAGCCGGCGAGCCATCGTTGGGGACGAACCGGGCATCACACGGGACCGGCTGACGGGGCGAGTCCTCTGGCGCGGGCGTCACTTCGAGATGGTAGACACCGGGGGGCTCCTCCCCGACGATGAGACGCTCATGGTCCAGAGCATTTTTCGTCAGGCTCAGGCGGCTATTGAGACGGCTCACCTCCTCCTTTTCATGGTTGATGTGCGCGAGGGTCTGACGCCACTCGATGAGGAATTAGCGCGTCGTCTCCGTCGGACGAATAAGCCTGTGTTCGTCATCGTCAATAAAGCGGATACTCGCTCGCTTCAACTGCGGGCCGAAGAATTCCGTCGCCTGGGATTTGAGGATGTTTTTGCCGTCTCAGCCGAGCACGGGAGCGGAATCGGGGATGTCCTCGATGCTGTCGTTCGTGCTGTGGGCGCTCCTTTGTCGCAGGAGCAACGCGGTGAAGAGATCGCGCTAGCCGTTGTCGGGAAACCCAATGTCGGGAAATCCTCGCTGGTGAACCGGTTGCTGGGGAGTGAGCGCGTCATCGTCTCGCCGCATCCGGGGACAACCCGCGATGCGGTAGACTCGGAGATGGAGTTCGAGGGGACACGATTTCGCGTAATTGATACAGCAGGCATCCGCCGGAAATCCCGCGTTAGCCAACGGACCGAACGGGTGGCCGTCTTGATGGCTCAACGCCACATCGAGCGCGCTGATGTGGCTCTGCTGATGATTGATGCCACGGAAGGTCCCACGGCCCTCGACGCAACCATTGGCGCTTTTGCTCACAAAGCAGGAACTTCGATCCTCATTGCGGTGAACAAATGGGATCTGGTAGAGAAGGACCACACGACCGCGTCTCGTGTCGAAAGTGAGATTCGCTCCCGCCTCCGATTTCTCCATTACGCGCCAATTCTTTTCATCTCGGCGGTGACCGGGAAGGGGATTCCCAGGCTCCTGGAACTGGCGAAGAAGGCAGCCGAGGCACGCCATCTCCGCATTCCCACAAGCGAGCTGAACCAGTTCTTCCAGGAGGTTCTGTCCGAACCAGCGGGCGTGCCAAGTCGGCGGATGATCCGTTATATCACGCAGGTGGCCACTGGTCCTCCGACGTTCGTCGTCTTCCTCGGTTCCTCACGCGAGAAGCTCCAGGCGTCCGAGCAACGCTTCATTGAAAACCGTCTCCGCGAGCGCTACGAGTTTTTCGCCACGCCCATTCGCATCAAACAACGCTTCCGCTCGTAACCACCACAAAGGGGATTAATCCCTCTTCCGAGGAAATCGAAAGAGCCGGAAGGGGGAATGCTCCCGGCCCAGAGGGTTTGTTCAGACAGTCTTGCTGATGGTTGACCGGAGTACGCCCTACGAGGAGGTCATTACAATCCACCCGGTGGGCGGGCTCATTATGACTCCCCCTCCCGATTGGCCCGCGGCGAACTCCCTTGTAGCATGTCGGGAGACAAACAGCGAAAGCGCAGGAACCCCTGAGAGACCCCTCCTCCGACGAACCACTCCACCAATTCCTGCTGTGCCAGTGTCTGCGATTCGGGCGTCGCCCATTCATCCCCGATCACGACGGGCGTGGCATTTACTCCCACCTCGCGCAACGTATCGGCGCGCTGCCGTGCCCGACGGATGTCCTGGGCATTCACCTTCTGCGAGACCTCCACAATGACCACCTCGCTCCCCTTCCACCAGATCAGATCGGCCAGAAAGGGATCGGCGGCGGGTTCCGGGGCTCGGCCCGACTGATAAAACGGATGGAGCCACTCACTGAGACGACGACGGACGTCAGGTTCACCTGGGGCACCGCCTTCACCACCGAGGAACAAGTTAGGAGCGCGCACGATGATTCGCCGTTCATATCGCTCACCTTCGCGCCGACCTGCTTCGCCCTGCTGCCATTCGACGAGTCGCTCGAGCGTCTGTTCCGTCCGCCGCTGGGCGGCTGCAAGCTCAACCAACTGCTCCTCCATCCTTCGTTGCGCCTCAGCCAGTGTCTGCACCTGCTCTTCTGTCCGTCGCTGCGCCTCAGCCAGTGTTGCCACTTGCTCGGCCAGAGCTTCCACCCGCTGCTCGGTTCGTCGCTGCGCCTCGGCCAATGTCTGCACCTGCTCTTCTGTCCGTCGCTGCGCCTCAGCCAGTGCTGCCACTTGCTCGGCCAACGCCCGCACCTCCTGCTCGGTCCGCCGCTGCGCCTCAGCCAGCTCCTGGACAACGGCTGGAAGCTCAAGTATCTGATCAGTTAAGAGGAGCCGTCTCAGTTGCGCCCGGTACTCCGGGTGCTCCTCCAAGATCCGGAACATCTCGCGGAGTTCATTCATAGTGAAGGCCATCAGAGTTTCCCTCCGGAATGAAATAACAAAGCTCATCACCGGTTCGGCTTTCCGTTGTGACTGCGTCGAAAGCCTTCCGCGATGTCACCAGCAGAAAGCGTCCAGCAAAGGCCGTTTCTTATGCACGCCATCTCCATCCCTTTCAGCACATCTGTGTATGAGTTGGAACAGACTGACCAGCTTGACCGAAACGTCGTTTCTCCTTCCTGCACTGCGCTCGAACCTTCGCTAATCATAACGCACGCCGGGGGGTTGCTGTAAAGCCGGACGCAGCAAGCGTGACGAATTTTGCTGGACGAAGCGCTTTCGGACT
>DATLZR010000135.1 GCA_035573895.1 Blastocatellia bacterium
CCGCCACTCACGCAGCCGATTCCTTCATTTCGGAGTGGGAGTGGCTCGGTGGTCAATTTAACCTTTCAGGCGGCGACCGATTCCCCGGTGGGAGCGACAAGTGCACTGGTCATCTCCAAATTGTCGGCTGCGGATGCAGCATCGGGTGCCGTCAGCATTGTTGCCCAGAACGGAACTCTCTCGTTCGGACCTCCCGGGCGAGTGATTAGCCTTCCTTCCGTCGAGGGAGCCCCGGGAGCGACGGTATCAGTTCCCATCTATCTTTCCGAGGGAGCGAGAATCTCAGCCCTGCAGACGATTATTCGTTACGATCCCGACCTGCTTGCGCCGGTGTCGAACAATCCGGTAACACTGGGAGCGCTCGTTCCTCCGCGATTTTCGCTGGTTGCGAACACCACTGTTCGTGGACAGGTGACGCTGGTCATCGCTCCCCCGATCTCATCCCCCCTTCCGACATTCTTTTCGGGAGGCGGAACAGTGGCGACGATCTCCTTTCGCGTTGCCACCGAAGCCGGAGAGGGAGCCATCTCCGATCTTTCGTTGACAAGCTCCGCCTCCGATAGTCAGGGCAATGCCATCGCGATTGGCGCGCAAAACGGCGTTTTCACCGTGTTGAGCGTCCGGCGGGGCGATGTGAATCGTGACGGAACAATTAACTCGCAGGACATCGTGCGGCTGATCCTTCATCTGAGCGGTCAGCAACCGCTGACCGGTCAGGCTCTCACGAGCGCGGACATGAACGATGACGGACAAATCACGCCACAAGACCTTGTTCTGCTGATCCGCCTTCTGGCGGGAATTCAGTGAAGCACGAGCGACATTTTCCTTACCGCGAAGGGCCGTTGCCAGGAGCAGGATGAAACAGCGGTGATGCGAAAAACAATGAGGAGGTCTCTCATCATGAGGAAACTGCTTGTGCAAGTTTTGCTTGCTTTGCTGGTCGCCCCAGGGACTAGTTTCGGCCTCTCCGGACACTCTCAGGGACGAATGCCGAGTACCTTCCCGGTGAATGTCCAAGCCGAGGTTGTCGGTGTGACGCCGCTTTCCCCTGGCGCGGTTCGGGTGAAGCGCCTCAATGCGCTCACGCCGCGGGTGAACGGTTTGACGGAGCGCCAGCGCACAACCCTCCGTGAGGTGGCGCTCACAACTGGCGATCTTCAACTGGCTGTGGACGAGCGCAAAGGCACGCCGTTCTTCCTGGTGGGAACGTTCCCGGTGCGTCCGAGGCATTCCGGACGATTCCCTCTGGCAGCCGATGTCGTCGCTCGGTTGCCTCGCCGGTCACAGCGTCTTCTGGGGATGGCAGAGACGTTTCTGGTGGATTTCAGAGACCTGTTTCAGCTCGATGACCCGGCTCGAGAACTGCGACTCATTGACTACCGCCAGGATTCGGTGGGGTTCGTTCACCTCAAGTTTCAGCAGGTCTACCAGGGCATCCCCGTGTGGGGAAGTCAGCTCATCGTTCATCTGAGGGGAGAGGATGAGATCTATGCCGTCACCGGGCGATATGAGCCGACTCCTCGATCCGTTCGTACGGTGGAATCGAAAGTGTCGTCGGCGGAGGCGCTCAACCGAGCCGTGCAGGACCTCGCACGCCGTAGGCCGATCCATTCATTTACCTCCGAGATGGCGCGGCTGCTCGGTTATCCGGGGCCGAGCGTGGAGAAGGTGATCTTTCCCGACCGCCAGACGGGGCGACCGCACCTGGCATGGATGATCACGATCCGTCCGAATTTTCGAGATCACTGGCACTACTTTGTGGACGCGCTCTCCGGCGAGATCCTCTTTCGTTACAATGCCACCACTTTCGATGGGCCGGCGACGGCGCAAGCTACAGACCTCAACGGGCGGACGCAAACGATCAACGTCTATCAGGTCGGAGCCACATACTACCTGATAGATGCCTCGCGCCCGATGTTCAATCCGCAGCAATCGCAGCTTCCCTCGAACCCGGTGGGAGCCATCTGGACGATTGATGCCCGCAATCAGGATTTGAAGAGGGAGACAACGTTCTTTCAGGTCACCTCGCCGAATAATACCTGGACGGACCGCGCCGCCGTTTCCGCGCATTTCAATGGGGGTGTCGTTTTCGAGTATTTCCGGAGCACCCACGGACGGAATGCGATTGATGACAAGGGCAGCACGATCATCTCGATCATCCATGTGACGGAAAACAGTAGGCCGATGGACAATGCCTTCTGGAACGGTCGGGTCATGGCCTACGGGGATGGGGATCGCGATTTTAAGCCGTTGGCCGGGGCGCTCGATGTTGCGGCCCATGAGATGACACACGGAGTGACTCAGTATACGGCCAACCTTGTCTATCTCAGTCAATCCGGGGCTCTCGACGAGTCTATGGCGGATGTCTTCGGCGTGATGGTGGATCGCGATGACCTGAAGTTGGGCGAGGATGTTGTTAAAACGGAGGTGTTCGTCACGGGAGCATTGCGCGATCTGGAGAATCCGAACCAGGGACTTCAGCGCGGCCAGCCCGGATGGCAACCGGCAAGTATGAGCGAGTATGTCCAGCTCCCTGAGGATGAGGACCATGATAACGGTGGAGTTCATGTCAATAGCGGTATTCCCAATCGGGCAGCAGCCCTCATTATCAAGGCACTCGGTCGAGAGAAAACCGAGCGGATTTACTATCGCGCCCTGACGACCTATCTGACGAGCCGGGCACAATTTTCCGATGCGCGACTGGCCGTTGCTCAGGCCGCGAGCGATCTCTTCGGTCAGCAAAGCGCCGAGGTCACCGCCGTTAATCAGGCCTTTGATGCCGTCGGCATCGGCAGCCAGATGACGCCGCCTCCGCCGCCTCCGCCTATGGCGAGCGGGACTCAGTTTATCGCCTTTGTGCAGCAGGATTACACGATTGGGTTGGTCTCTCCCGATGGTTCCATGAGTATCTCCACTAACTCGAGCGAAGTTCGACACAGCTTCGATGGCGGAGATATTGCCAGGCTCTCGGTCCCCCTTAACGGGCGCACTATCTGGTTCACTGCCGATGATGGTCAGATTCACTTCCTCGACCTTTCGACAATGAACGCCATCGAGGAGTACTACATCGAAGGTGGAATCCGACGTGAAGGCGACATTGTCAATGTGGCCGTTCGCCCGGATACGACGTTCTCCGCGAGGGACCAGTCACTCTCAGGAGCGATAGCAATCACAATCGGGACGGCGCTCGCGCCCGATCCAAACGTCTATGTGTACGATTTCACGGCACGGACGCTGACTGAAATCCGGCTTCGTGTTCCGACCACCGGGCAGGGGGTGGATAGCGAGACGATTGCCTACGCCGATGTCCTCGATTGGTTCGCCGACGGGAAGGTACTCATTTACGATGCCTTCAATCAGGTGCAGCAGGCATCGGGCCCGCCTCTCCAGTACTGGAGCTTTAATCTGCTCCGGCTGGAGACAAAAGACAATCTACCGGCGCTGCCGCCTCAACCACAAGGGATTTCGGTGGGTAATCCACAGTTTGCCTCGACGACGCCTCTCGTGGTGGCTTACAACGAAGTGGAGGATCGCACGGGTACGATTCGCCTGAAGGTGATAGATTACAGCAAGTCCGAGATCATCACCCTCGTGGACCCTGGGCAAGCGAATTTCGGCGCGTGGCGTCCGACGTTCTCCCCCGATGATCGAAAGATAGCCTTCGTCAACATCACCAACGTCAGCGACACGCCTCTTTTCGGTCAGTTGCTCGTGGGCGATCTGACCACGGGGAATGTGATCGGGTTACCTGTCTTCGCAGCGAATCCGGAGTGGTTCGCTCGAAGTCCCTAGAGGTTCGGTGCATGGAGCGCGAGCTGTCGCGCGGACGCCAAGGCGTGAAACCGGGAACATCGGGGTCGCATTTTCCTCGGCGGAAAAGGAAGGGTGGTGACTCAAGAGCGTTTCCTGATAGCTAACGCCGATGGCCTCCGGCTGGCGAGGGCAACTTGCGCGCCACAGGCTATACGCAGCGAGGATAGAAAAGAGCGGATTTCACCTGACTTGGTCGTTCTCTTGAGATTCAGGGAGTGGCGCCCCGAGCGGGACTCGAACCCACAGCCTACGGCTTAGAAGGCCGTTGCTCTTTCCTGTTGAGCTATCGGGGCGCTCCGATTTTCCAACAGGACGCGAGCATAGCACGGTCAAACGGGAGATGTCCAGAATGCCGGGGCGATCACACACAAAGATGTACGGCACCATGACGGAAATATTCTCTGCCTGCGCGTGCAGGCAGCAGGGTGGCCCGTTATCCCCCGCCTGGCTTTCGGCTGGAGGCGCAGCTGACACGGAGACGTGGCGCCGCCTGGCGTTGACCCGGTTGGGCGTTTTCGTTATCTTGGTGCTGTGAGCGAATCGGGAGTTACGGCGATCATACCGGCACGGTATGCTTCCAGCAGGTTGCCCGGAAAGCCTCTCCTCGAAATTGACGGGCGCCCGATGATCGCGTGGGTTTACGAGCGAACACGACAGGCTCGACGCGTGGAGAGGGTGATCGTGGCCACCGACGACGAGCGCATCGCCGAGGCGGTTCGGAGCCTCGGGGGAGAAGCGCGGCTGACATCTCCGCAGCATCGCAGTGGAACGGACCGCGTGGCCGAGGTCGCCTCCATGCTCGACGCTGATGTGATCGTCAACGTTCAAGGGGATGAGCCGCTGATCGAACCGACGACGATTGATGCAGCAATTGAACCGCTTCTTGGGGATCCGACTCTGGAGATGACCACGACGAGCGAGCCTATTACAAGCGTAACCGATGTCCTCGATCCGAATGTGGTGAAAGTGGTGACCGATGGCGCGGGGTTTGCTCTTTATTTCTCGCGCCAGCCGGTTCCCTTTCCTCGTGAGGCGGTGCGACAGGCGGGCTCCCTCAGAGAGGCGCTGGAGCGAAATCCCTCGTTGCTCGGGCTTTTCCGCAAGCATTCGGGGCTTTATGTCTATCGCCGATCCCGCTTGCTGGAACTCGCCCGCTGGCCGCCAACGCCGCTGGAAGAGGCCGAACAGCTCGAACAACTGCGGGCGCTCGAACGTGGAATTCGTATCAAGGTCGTCGAGGTCTCCCACCGTTCTCTCGCTGTTGATACGGCGGAGGATCTGGAACGAGTGAGAGCGCTCGTGGCTCGCGACCAAGCGCCTTCTTTAGAACACTCTGTGCCCTGATGCCAATCGAATGTCTTCTTTGCGGAGGTGAACGATGGCCAAGTACATCTTCGTAACCGGTGGAGTTGTTTCCAGTTTGGGCAAGGGAATTGCTGCCGCCTCGATTGGCCAGTTGCTCGAGTCGCGCGGCCTGCGCGTCACCCTGCTCAAGTTCGATCCCTACATCAATGTTGATCCGGGGACAATGTCCCCGTTCCAGCACGGGGAGGTCTACGTCACGGATGACGGAGCCGAGACCGATCTCGATCTGGGCCATTACGAACGGTTCACTTCAGCCCGCATGACGCAGGCAAATAACTGGACGACCGGACGAATCTATCTCTCGGTGATCGAGAAGGAGCGTCGCGGCGACTTCCTGGGAAAGACGGTCCAGGTGATCCCTCACATCACCGACGAGATCAAAGCGGCCGTGAAGAACGTCTCGTCCGGTGTGGATGTCGTGATCGTCGAGATCGGAGGGACTGTTGGCGATATTGAATCGCAGCCGTTTCTGGAGGCCATCCGTCAGCTCGGGAACGAAGTCGGTCGCTCCAATGCCATCTTCGTACATCTGACGCTGGTCCCCTTCATACCCACCGCCGGAGAGCTGAAGACCAAGCCGACACAGCATTCGGTCAAGGAACTGCGGGCGATCGGCATCCAGCCCGATATTCTGCTCTGCCGCACGAATAAGCCGTTGCCGCCCGATGTCAAATCCAAGATCGCCCTCTTCTGCAATGTGTCGGAAGAAGCCGTCATCGCGGCTTTGGATGTCGAGACGATTTACGAAGTCCCGCTGGAATTTGCCCGGCAAGGGCTCGATGACCTCATCGTGAAGATGCTCCACCTCCCGGCCGGGGAGAGGGATTTGCGTCACTGGACGAAGCTCGTGGAAACGATCAAGCATCCCGGTGGCAGTGTGACCATCGGGATCGTCGGCAAATACGTTCAGTTGGAAGACTCCTACAAAAGCCTGCGCGAAGCCCTCACGCATGGGGGGATCGCCAACCATCTCAAGGTCATCATTCGGTGGATCGAAGCCGAGAGTCTCATGACGGACGACCGCTGGGAGGAGAAACTTCACGACGTGGATGCCATCCTGGTTCCCGGAGGGTTCGGTAAACGCGGCATTGCCGGGATGATTCGGGCGATCTCTTATGCCCGGCGGACGAAGACGCCCTTTTTCGGTATCTGTCTGGGTATGCAGTGCGCTTGTATCGAATATGCACGCAATGTCTGCGGGCTGGAGGATGCTGATAGCACCGAGTTCAATCCGGCGACACCGCATCGCATCATCTACAAGCTGCGGGATCTGCTGGGCGTCGAACAGATGGGGGGCACCATGCGGCTCGGTGCCTACCCCTGTCGGTTGCTACCCGGGAGCCTGGCGCACAGGATCTACGGCAAAGAATTGATCTCTGAGCGCCACCGCCATCGGTATGAGTTTAACCCCGAATATGAAGACCTGCTGGCCAGTTATGGCCTCGTCTTCTCGGGAAAGTCGCCCGATGGAAAATTCGTTGAGATTATCGAACTTCCAGACCACCCCTGGTTCCTCGGCTGTCAATTTCACCCCGAGTACACCTCCCGGCCGCTCGACCCTCATCCGCTCTTTGTCAGCTTCATTCGCGCGGCCTATGAGCATCGGCTGTACGCTGAGGCGGGCAAGCCCGAGGAGGAGCGAGAACGGATTGAAAGCGAATTGATCGAGCTGCGGAAATCTCCTTCGCTGGCCGTGCATTCAGAGACAAGCACGGTCGAGTTTGAGGACCCTCCCCGTCTCACCTGAGATTCGCTCCGTGCGCAGGGTCGTTTACCGGCGGATGTTTCAGCCCCGGTTTTTTCGCTTCTCCCTCCAGACGCTGCGAGGAGCTACCCGGTCGCTCCTCTCAGGGAGCGACCGACAGAATTCTCTGAATCACCTGAGGGTCGTCGGGCAGAAGCTTCGACCGAGGAAGCCGCGGCACAAGTGTGGCCCAGTTGCGGTCGGCGGCAAAGACCTTCTTGAACAGAGGCAACGCTTCGTCCACCCGCTTGGCATTCACCAGCGTGACGGCGTGCCAGAAGATCATCTCCACATTGTCCGGGACGAGGGCTTCGGCGGTGGCGTACTCTCGAAGCGCTCCCTCGATGTCCTGTCGGGCGAAATACTCATCACCTTTATTCATGTGATCGTAGGCGCGTTTGAGTCGCACGAGTCGCTTGAGTTCGGCGACCGGATGTGGGTGATCCTCCACGCGCAAGTCAAAAAGGCGATCTTCCCAGGGACGACCCGTCGGTTTACCGCTGACGACGATCAGTGCTGCCGATTGGCGGCCCCGAATATCTCCCCCTTCGCTCTCGGCGGCTTCGAGAGCAGCCAGCAATCGGTCAGCGAGATCCCCGCGCGTCGTCTCGAAGGCGCGGGCCATAGCGTCCCAAACGGTGTTTTTCAGCATCAGATTGGCCTGAACCGAATACTGGTTTCCCACTCTGTGCCCGGCTTCGCCGATGCAAAGTTGACCCGTATGGGCGGCGACGCGGCCTTGCGCATCAACCATGGCTACCTGCCGATACTCGGCCTGGGGATCAGCAGCCAGCAAGGCTTTCAACGCGTCGGGGGCGCTTTTGCCCGCCCGCATCAACTCCAGTCCGAGCGGTCCGTAAGAGATTTCCACGATGGACTGCGTCGCCACCGCTCCCACGCCCGCTTCGGCCCAGGGGACAATCGGACCAACCGAAAACCAGTGCGACTGAACCGCTACGCCCAACTGTCCCGTTTCAGGATCGCGGGCAACAATCGAATACGTATGAACGGGTCGAACGGCTGGCTTTCCCTCGCTGTGCTGTGCCCGAGCTACACCCAAGGTCAAACACAGGATGACTCCCAGCGTCAGAAGCACATACCTCATAGGTATCTCCTCCGAAAAATCTCCGGGAGCACGCGCTCCGGCAGGCTTGTTGGGGAAACACCTGGTCCGAGAGAAGCGACTGCTCCCGGATCTTCATCCTTGAGCGGTTCGCCATTTTCATTGTTTCTGGCCCATGTGAGGGTCCAGCACTGAGTGTTTCGGAAATTCGCCGCACAAACACACGGAATGGCACGGGTCGCGGAATTGACCTCTGCGCATTTCGTCGCTCGAAGGTTTCGATGTCTCACTTGATGGCCACTCCTGCGATATGCGGTCCGGCAATAGGGATCGGGACGTGAAATGAAGTGTAATCGAGAGAAGAGAATCCCGCTGTTTCCAGGGCCCGCCACAGTTCCCGGTTGGGTTTGCAGCCGTCAGCCAGAAATGACCAGACCGGGCAGACGAGGTCCTGTAGCCGGCGCGTTCGTGTTCCTATCGGAGCCGCCATATGCTCGATGAAGACATATCGTCCACCGGGTTTGAGAATGCGTCGGATCTCCTGGAGCGTTCCTTCGACATCGGCGACCGTACACAGCACGAGCGTGGTGACGACAGCATCAGCGCTCCCCGTGGGAAGAGAAAGCTCGGGAGCCTGTTCCACACGAATGTCAAGGGGTAAGCCCAGGTGCTCCCCCTTGCTCCTCAGATACGGAACCATGTAGGGGTTCGGTTCGATTCCCACCCAGCGAACCCCCTTGGGGTAATGCGCGAGGTTGACCCCCGTGCCCGGTCCAATTTCAACAACGAGTCCGGAAAGCGGCGAGAAAAGAGCCTCTTTATAGCCGGTATAGTGACGGTGAAGAACCGGGCTTCCGTGAGCCATCAACCAGGCATGAAACCGTTTGCGCCATCGGTCCGACGCGCCTTTTTGCTGGTACCGAGTCATCGGTGTAATTCAGGGTCGTGCGAAGCGGCTTTTTCCCCAGTATGCGAGGACAGTTCCACCGACAAGTCCCACCACATATCCGTAAGGAAGAGCGGCTGCGGCAAGTCCGATGAGGAGCGCTAGGGTGAAATCGGCCCTCGACTGGGCTATATCAGTCAAAAGCCGCATGAGGGCTAATGCCTCGAACAGAAGAATGATGCCCAGAATCGGCTTGGGAAAAAGCTCGATGATCGTCCGAAACCCTGGACTCAGGAATACGCCGAGAATCAGGTAGAACAATCCCTCAATGATGACCGATCCCCCGGTGCGGGCTCCAAAGGCGTAGTGACCAGCGATTCCACCGGATCCATGACAGGTGGGAATCCCGCCAAAAAACGGATTAATGAGATTCATCAGGGCATACGTGAGGCCGATCTTGCGGAGGGTGACCGGTCGTTCGGGGAACAGGTCCTGAACAAGCTGGCGCGTTGCCAGCAATGAATTCCCCAGCGAAAGGGGGAGTTGAGGGAGCGCGAGGACGACCAGACCCGTCAGAATATCCGTTGCCTGAAGAGGGGTGAGGCGGGGAAGATGAAGTCCGATCGCCCCCCTCCATGAGTTGGCATCGGTCTTGAACAGCACACCATAGGTTACACCGAGCAGGATGAGAATCGGAGCAGGTGGGAAGCGTCGGTTTCCCAGAAGCACAACCGTGATCAAAAATCCCACTGCGGCCAGACCGAATCCAAACGTGCTGTCCGACGGGATATATTCTCTCAGAGAGAGCAACGCCAACTGAAGCCCCAGTCCGAACTGAATCCCTCGAATCACCGTTTTGGGGACGATCCTCCCCATCCAGTCAATCAATCCGCTCAGCACGAGCAGAAGCATTAGAACACCGATGGCCAGGCCCCCACCATAGAGCACGTTGCTGCTCAGCTTTTGCGTGATGACGATGACTGCCATCGCCTTGAGGGGCTGAACCGGCATGGGCAGGCGATAGATGAGCCCTGCCAGAATCTGCATGAGTCCGAACATCGTCAGCACGTTCGTTGCGTCGAGCCCTCCGACGAGGATCATGCCGGCAACGAGAGGAAAGTCGGTCCCGAGGTCTCCAAAGGCACCCGACAGTTCGTTGCGATCGAATCGAATGATTCCTCGCGGAACTGGCGATGCCTGGGGTGTCACCATTTGAGGTACTGGTTTGGCGTCCATCCCCTTGTCTCCGATAAAGTGGCGGAGGCCGTCGAGCCCGTGCGGAAGTCGCCGACGGCGAAGTCTCCGCTACGTTCGCTCCGAACATGTGACGACGCATCGGTTCCTGGCCGCTCCGAATTCGACGGAGGGCGATGCCCCGGCACGCTTCGGCACGTCGGTGGCAAAATCGGGAGGATTCTTCTCCTCATACGGTCTGAATAACGGCTTCGATAGGGAAGTGGTCGCTGAATCCCTTTTTCGTCTTCTTATCGAAGGGAACGGGGCGACCCTTCGGTGACGTCATCTGATCGGGCCTCATGATTCGCACCGACTCCAGGTCCATCTTCAAACCTTGAAGGCCGTAGAGCAGTCCCCGTGAAATGATGAACTGGTCGAGGAGCAACATCGTGTTGGTCCCGGAGGGAAAAAAGGACGTGCCCGTGTCCGCTCGTCCGAGCAGCGGCCACATGCAGTTGAAGAGATAGGCCCTCTTCTTGAGATAGGTTGCGACGGCAGGGAGCTTCTTGTTTCTGGCGGGCACGATCTCTTCCTCCAGGTGATCGCGGTCACGGCTGGCCCGCAGATAGTCAAGGATACTTCGATTGAACGGCTCGTCGTTGAGATCGCCCATGACCAGGACATTGCGATTCCATCGCTCGTTAAGCCGGGCCAGGCTCGCCGCCGTATCGGGCAGGGCGAGAAAATCAGAGCGCGAGTACTTGAGGATTTCATCCACCAGCCTTCCGCAGTGTTCCGCCACCGTGATGCGGGCCGGTTCCGATTCGTACTGTCCCTGTTTGCGCGAGGGCCAATGATTGACCAGCACGTTCAGCTCTGCACTGGTGAGCTTGACGCGAAGCGTCACCTGGAAGATGTCCCGCGTCGGATAGCGAAAATGAACGAGATGTCCTTTCGGTTTACCCACCAGGGTGAGAACGTCCTTCGAGTAGATCAACGAGACATCAATACCGCGAATATCGGGACTCTCCACATGAGCCAGCGTGTACTCCGGGCGACCGATCTTTTTCAGAAGAGCGGTTGCGACCGCGCGGTTTTCGATCTCGCAGATGCCGAGCAGATCCGGTCCGCTCCCGTGATGCATCGCTCGAATGATCGTGGCGAGATTGGTGATCTTCTCCTCGAAGGCTTCTTCATCCCATCCGTGTTCGGGAGTAAATTCGAGGTCGGCTGCAATCTCCGACGCCGTCGTGTCGAAGAGATTTTGCAGATTCCAGAAGGCGATCTTAATCTCTGCCACGAATGTTCTCTCCGCTTCACCTCGCGAGTGGGGAAATATATGCTGACTGGCGGTTGAGGAGCAAGGGAACTCTTTTCAGACTAAGGGAGAAGCGAGAAACTCCCTCGGTGGAAGGGAGCGGCCCCGGTCACGGACCAGAGAACCGAGGCCGCCCTACATCTCGACCGGCTGGTTAGAACCAGACGCGGATGGCAAACTGAACGTTTCGCGGGATGCCCTGGGCAAAGCTGCCCGAGCCAATCCCCCGACGCTGTCTGCGGGCCTGTCCGTTAATGCTATCCACGGCCCCGTCGAGCACGCCGGAGTAGGTCTCGTAGTTGGCCACGTTGAAGAGGTTGAATACCTCAAAGGCCGGTTCGATGCTCACGCGCTCGCCACCCAGGTAGAACCGCTTGGACAGCCGCACGTCGGTCGTGATGAACGAATCGTTCAAGGGGTTATTGGCGGGGGCGAGTTCAATTCGAGGAATCGTAGCACCGAGCCGACGGAGTTGATCGGCGGTGAAAAGTCCGGCGTTGATGAGCGCCTGTGCTTGAGGCGTGAAGCCCCCAGCATAGGTGTTATTGAACCGGGTGATCAGCTCATTCAGTTGCCGGATGTTCTTCACCGTGCGACCGAACGATCCGCGATTCGTCCCGGGGAGAAATTGGACTACTCGGCGGCCATCTCCCTCGAGGTCAATGGTGAAGATGTCGTTGTTGCCACCAAACACCGGGGGCAACTGCAAGGAGATCGGGAAGGCGGTGGCGAAACGCCAGATGCTGGACAGCATGAATCCCTTGGGGAGATCGAAAACGGAGCCGATGGAGAGCTGGTGGGTACGATCGCCGGAAAATCCGGTGAAGGACGGACCGTAGGCTCCAAGAATATTATCGTTGTCAATGGCCGTGTTGATGAAATCAATGTCCCCACCGGTTGCTTTGTAACGAGAGAGCGAATAGGAAACCGTCATGTTCCAGTTGCGGATAAACGATCCAATGTCAGGAAGTCGCCCGTCGAGCTTAAACTGAAGGGCATTGTATTCGGAGAGTCCGGACGTCTGCATCTCAAAGACATTGGTGAATCCGCGCACCATACCGGGGAAGGCGGCGGTGAGACCGAAATCGGCGATAGTCGCACCCTGAGCAATGGCCTCGTCAATGGTGGAGACGCCAAAGGCCCGCAGCGTCCGGGCAATGCGATCGGCTGCAATTGCCCGATCGAAGGTGTCGGCAGCGAACCGCCGGTTGGCATCCCGACGGATATAGAAGTGGACTCCGCGCGTGCGAATGTAATCCACCGACATGACGAGCCCCTGACGCAACTCGCGCTGGATTCCGAGATTGGTATGGATGGAGTAGGGTTGCGAGTAGTTTCGGGTGAAGAATCCAACGGCAAAACGGTTCGTCAGAAACTGGGGAGGTCCGTTGGGGTCAAAGGCCACATTCGCCCAGGCGGCCTGGAGGGTATCGTGGAGCTGACGAAGCTGGTTGATCACATCCTTGAGACGACGCCCCGCAAGCGAGGAATAGTCACCATCGGGGAATCCGCCGATATTGATGGGGCGACCGTCAGGTCCCACAAAAGGCGTGAAGAGGTCAAAATCAACCTCGCCCAGCCCCGCCGGGATGAGGTCATTGCGCTCAAACAGTGTGTTGTTGAGAATGTTGGTGTCGTAGAAGATGCCGAAACCGGCGCGGATGGCCGTCTTGCCTCCCCCGATGGGATCCCAGGCGATGCCGATGGTCGGCCCGAAATTGTTTCCGTCCTGTCTCACTTCCAGCCCGGCAGGTCCGAACCACCGGTCCAATCCGGCCAGGCGACGACGTTGATTGATGGGATCATCATCGTTGAGTTGACCGGTTTCGAGATCATAGCGCAGACCAAGATTGATCGTCAGGTTCTTCCCCTGACCATAGGGCTTGCGCCAGGTGTCGCCGATGTACCAGGCGAAGCGCAGGTTGTTCTTGCCACCAAAGCGACGCCCATTGTTGGAAACCTCCGAGAAGAATCCCAGTCCGTTGGAGATCACCACATCCGCCAGGGGATATTCCAGAGGATCGTTGGGATTGCCTCCCCGTGCGATGATATCTCGTCGGATGGCATCGCTGAACTCGCCGACGATCTCCGGGGCGTTGCCGAAGAAGGCCGCGAAGACGTTCATGCGAATCCAGTTGAATTCCACCCCCGCGCGGAAGGTATGATTGCCAAAGACCCGACTGACATCTCCCTTCCATTGGTCGGACGTCTGGAAGGTTCGCTGGGGAGCCAGCAGGTCGGGGCCGATTTCCAGATCCGCGACCGAGAGCAAGATCGGCTTACCGTTAGCGGTGAAAAACTTGATGCCGGGGACTTCGCTGGCATCAATGTGGTTATCGAAGCTGGTGAACCCATACCGCGCCGAATAGGCCCACCGGCCCACCGTTCCATCGAGCCCCAGAGCCGTCACGTTGGTCACGTTCTGATTGCTGAAGGGAGATTGATTTCCACCGCCGATGTCGGTAATGCCCTTGTTCCAGTTGTGACTGAATCGGGCGAACATCCGGGTGTTGCTGCTTATGTTCCAGTCCAGGCGCGTGAGAACCATCCGTTCGTCAAAGGGAGCGAGTGCCGGTCCGGTGAACTGGGGGAAGTTCAAGCTGCTGAGCAAGCGCGTATCATCCTGGTTGGTTCGTTCGTAATTGGCGAACCAGAAGAGTTTGTCCTTGATGAACGGACCGCCCACGCGGAATCCCACCTGTTCGCGGTCGAATTCCGGGCTGGGATTTGCCGGATCTCGCACCGTTCCGGGGAAGGCTGCCACTTCCTCATCGCGGACAAAAAGGAATCCGCTCCCGTGAAGCTCATTGGTTCCGCTGCGGGTCAGGACGTTCACGGCACCCGAGGACGTGAGACTCGTCGAAGGATCAAAGGTCGCCCGACTGAGCTGGAATTCCTGCAAGGCATCCTGCGAGATATTCTGCGTCGTCGTTCCGACGACTTCATCGGTGATGTCAATCCCGTCCACCTGGATTCGGGTTGTGCGCCCCGACCGTCCACCGATACCAATGCCGGTCAATCCGTTCTTTGTGGGATCGAAGTTTCCCGCATCAACGATCTGGACGCCGGGCTCCAGTTGGGCGAGGTCCAGGTAATTCCGGCCATTGAGCGGGAGCATGTCAATGAGGCGCGAGGTGATGGCTCCCTCGATCGAGGAGCGCACGGTGTTCACTTCGACCTGACCGGCTTCGACCGTAACCACTTCCGTGGTGGCTCCGACCTCCAGTCTCACATCGCCAACGGCTGTGCGTCCGACGATCACTTCCACGCGGCGCACACCAGTTTTGAATCCGGGAGCTTCAACGGTGATTTCGTATGAGCCGGGAGGCAAAAACCGGATCGCATAGACGCCACCACGGCTGGTCGTCGTCGTGAAGACACGGCCCGTTGCTTTTTGTGTGACCGTCACTTTAGCGTCAGGAACAACCGCCCCTTGAGGATCTGTGACGACTCCTTCGATACTACCGGCGGACTCCTGTGACAGGGAAATCCCCGGCAGCCCGAGGAGGCAACACAAAATAGCAACCGTGACAAGAATTCGCTGTACTATTGGTTTCATAACTTCACCTCCTGGGAGATATTTTCAGGGCCAGCCCTGTACCAAATGGGCATGAGCCCGCGTGTCTTGCTATCAAACCTGAAGTAACAACCTCGAAGGACATATGGCTTATGTCATCCTTACCTTCTGATCAGCCCTAAGAGGGCTTCCCTCGCACTTTCCCCCGGTCGGGTGAAAGTGAATTAGAATCATACGTCAGCGCCTTGCGGCAGGCAAGGGGACTTTCAATACCGACGAGCAGACCGGCAGCCGACGCCATTTAGGGGTATAAAGAGATCCGGTGAGATCGCGCGAAGGCGGTCCTGCAAAATTTTCTCGCTCCGCAACAGGCTGTCCGTCAGAACGGGAACCCTCGTAACCCGTCTTACGAAATTGGCCTGGTATGAGCGACAACGAACCCAGGGCTTAGGGGCGAGAGTCACAGTGCTCTGACGCTGCCCCTTTGCCGGCGTGCTCACCGATCAAGATCCACACCGGTCAGAGGAACGTCCCAATGGGCTTCGAGCAACTCGAAGCGACGTTGTTCTTCCGCCTGGAACTTCTGCTGATCGGGATAGAGACGGCGAATGAGTGCCTCGCGCCCTGTTTGGTCAATAACGGCATTCCAGTTTCTATAGACGATCACCGTCATGAAATGCCAGTCCGCGCGACCTTCTCCGTGAAATGTAGGAGTATAGGCCTCAACTCTCAGGATTTTCCCTTGTTCCTGTTCCGCTTTGAGGATCGGCCAGTGGTTTTTCTTGAACAGGCGCAAAAACTCATCCAGATATCCCCACTTGACCTTGTAGTAGTAGGCCACGACGTAAGGCCTCTCGGTTGTCCTTGCCGAGGACGATGTCTGGGGATCCGAGGCCCACGCAAGGCCCATACCAGCCACCAGGCTGAGGGCGATTCCAACAAACGGGATCAACGATTTCATCGGTCTCCTCCCACAGTTGGGCACAGACTTTCGGGCCCCCGAGGATCGCAGTCGCAGATCATTCAAAACGTGATTCGGTAGTGCAGATAGAGGCTGCGACCCGGAGCATCAACGCCCCAACTGATGCCGCGATAGTTTCGGTCTCCGATATTCTCCAAGTCGAAGAAGAGCTGCTGGTTCTCGCCGACCTGGATGCCGCCCCGGAGGTTGAACGTTACATAGCCGGGGATAGCGCGAAAGAGAGGCGCTTGAGAGACGCCGACACCGAGAACCCGATCCTGCACCTGAGCGAGCGTCTCACCCGTTGCCCGAAGGACATCATCGGGGGTGCCGAGAACACCGTCCGGACCAGGACCGATGAGTCCGCGAGCGGTCGCTCCGTTTCGGAAGAAGGCAGCAATGCTGGACCGAGAACGAAGGGCGCCCGTGCGTCGGTCTTCGAGATCCAGCGTCGACAGACGCGGTTGCCGGCCCGCCGCATGCAAGTAGGGTTCGATCCACAACCGGCGTGTGACCGTGTAGCGCAGTCGCAACCACGCATCAGGCGCAGGCGTGCCACCTTCGATATTCGGTGGGGCACCCGTCTGTTTATCCTCCGCCCAGAGATAAGTGAAGACCCCTCCAACCGTGAGCCGGTCAGTCAAACCGAGATCAAGCGCCTTCTCGATACCCCATATGCGCACGTCGCCAAAATTCGCGCGCACTAAAACCGGAGCCGATGACAGGGCGACAAAAACTATACCATTGGGTTCTTGCCGGACAATTCGTTCGCCCCCGAGCATTTTGCCAACAGCACCCGGAGGAAGGATCAATGCTTGTTTAGTGATGGCTTCGGAGAGGTCGTTAATGAAGCCCGTCAGATCAAGTTTCAGCCGGCCACGACGCAGGCGAATGGCCAGGTCATAGCTGTCACTGAGCTCGGGACCGACCTGCGTGACGGGAAGCCCCGTGGAGACAGCCGTGTGATCGGCCGTTGACCCGATGAGTCCTCCCAGGGGAGCCGCCTCAGGGCCCGTGACTTCAAATCCTGAGCCCGTCAATCCCAGAGTCCCCAGATCAGTGATATGGGGAGCGCGAAATCCCCGACTATAGTGGAAGGAGAGTCCCAGCGAAGGAGTCAGTTGAACGAGGGCTCCCGCTCGCCCGCTGACATTATCCACCCGGAGCGAATCATCCGGCCACAGGCGTCGCCCGTTGACTTCCGGAGCATCGCTGGCCCGAGCGCGATAGGAAGCAGCACTGTAGCGCACGCCTCCAACGAGTTTCAGCCGCTGTCCGAAGATCCCGCTGGTCGCCTCAATGTAGGCGGCTCCGCTCCGGAAGAGCGCGCCGTCAGGAACTCGCGGGCGACGGGGGATCGTGATCGGCGTGGGTCTGACCGGTTGCACACCGAAGCCGGGAGCGCGAACCCGTTCGTGGTAATATTCCGCTCCCAGACGCAATGACGACGAGCGCCATAATTTATCCGCCTGGGCCGTGACGCCGTGAACCCGCGTCTTCTCGTATTCGTGGGCGATAGTCGCCTGGGGATTACCGTTTCCGCCTTGGTTGACGCGTTCTTCGCGCTGGGCGTTGTAAGAGTACCGGAGCGTGACCAGATCCAACGCGCCCAGAGTCTGTTTGTGGTACCGGACGTAAAAGAAATCGAGCATGAGATTTCTCAGGTCGGCGATGAGATTGCCATCACCGCCGAGCAACTGGTCGTATCGTTTGCCCCCATCCTGTTGGCCACGCTGATAGTGAATCGAGATGGTGTGTGTCGGACGAGGGTTCCAGGTGAGGTTGAGTAAACCGCCGTACTGCGTGAAGGCGGTGTCGGGCAAGCGCGAACCATGAACGGTGTCCGAGCGGAGACCTAAAAATCGGGTGAGCGCTGAGTGAGAATCAAATCCCCCGCCCGGTCGCAACGTGTTCGCCCGCAGCCCCGCGAGATTGGAGAGAAACCCGAACGTCTTCGTTCCCATTGTGGTCCGCAGGTGAGACCCATATCCCAAAGTGGCCGTGTCGAACGTTATGCCCCACTGACCGTGCCACTCGCGCGGGCCGGACGATAGCGTGGGCGCAGGTGTTACAAGCTGCACGCTGCCGCCAATGGCGTCGCTCCCGAAGTCGGTGCTGCGGGGCCCCCGGAGAACTTCAATGGCATCGAGGTTGGTCGGGTTGACCAAATTGAGGAAGGTATTGATGCCTCCACGCGCTGCCGCTGTCGAGTAGCGAACGCCGTCCACGTAGACATTCACCTTATTGCCCGTCAGTCCGCGTACGAAGACACCACCCAGAGTCGGGCTGGTGCGCTGGAGGTGAATGCCCGCTTCCTGCTGAACCGATTGGACCAGAACAGCCTTCGCACGCAGACTGATGTCTTGCTGGTCAATGACGGTGACGGCCTGAACCGACTGCCGGTGTTCGCTGACCAAGCCAGGTTCGGCCGTGATCGTCAGTTCCTCGATCAAAGCGCCGGGGGCCAGAGTGATGGTGATCTGGTACGTCCTTGGCTCCACGACGCGAATGGATGACCTTTGCTCAGCGAATCCTTCGGCCGTGACTTCAAGTTCGTAACTCCCCAGGGGAATATCGCTGAAAGCAAACTGACCCAGATCGGATGTGGTTGCCGACAGACCTGGGTTTTGCCCGGCCCGAAGCACAATGCGTGCGCCTTCAACGGCAGCACCGGTGGCGTCGAGAACGGTGCCCGTGATGGTCGCTCGCCGGCTCTCTTCAGCAGCCCCGAACACGCCAGGAGAAAGGACCACAACCAAACTCAGGAGCGCGAATGCCATTACCACCACCCGTCGCATCATCCCCTCCGGATTCGTGTTTCACTTTGATGAAGAGGGCATTTATACCACAAGACCGACGGTGAGGGGAATCCCCTTGTGTGTTTCCGTTGGATGCCCATGAGGGATTTCTTTCCGAAATGTCACGTCGGCAAAGAAGGAGTATCCAGCGCGCCGAGGACTCTCGGTGCGGCTGACGATGCTAAAGAGGCATGGGTGTGACGATCCGTGTCTTTTGATAAACCTTCGAGGGTTGCGTAGAATTAGGGTGGTTTTCGCAGTGCCAAATCGAGCTGGAGGGAAGGGAATTATGAAACTGGCCGATCGGATGTCACGCCTCGGAACGGAGACCGCCTTTGATGTCCTTGTGCGTGCCCGCGAACTGGAACGGCAGGGGCGCGATATTATTCATCTGGAACTCGGCGAGCCGGATTTTGCCACTCCCGGAAATATTGTGGCTGCTGCTGTGCGCGCAATGGAGCACGGCTGGACAAAGTACGGCCCTTCAGCCGGTCTGCCGCAACTTCGGGAGGCCATTGCTGCCGATGTCTCCCGTCGCCGAAAGATCCCCGTCAGCCCAGACGAAGTCGTGGTTACTCCGGGCGCCAAGCCCATTATCTTTTTCTCCATCCTGGCTCTGGTTGATTCCGGGGATGAAGTGATCTACCCCAATCCGGGCTTTCCCATTTATGAATCCATGATTTCCTTTGTGGGAGCCCGACCCGTACCCATTCCCCTTCGGGAAGAGCGCGACTTCTCCCTGGATGTCGAGGAATTGATCGCTAAGATCACACCACGAACGGCACTCATCATTCTTAACTCTCCGCACAATCCGACCGGCGGCATGCTGTCGGCTGATGACTTGCAGGCTCTCGCTGATGCCGTCCGGGATCGAGACCTGATGATTCTCTCGGATGAAATTTACAGTCGGATCGTTTTCGACGGAGAACATGTGAGCATCGCTCAATTCCCCGGGATGCGCGAGAAAACGATCATCCTCGATGGATTCTCCAAAACCTATTCTATGACCGGCTGGCGATTGGGCTATGGGGTAATGCCGGTAGAGCTGGCCCGACAGGTCGCCAAGCTCCAGACGAATTCCACCTCCTGCACGACGTCATTCATCCAGATTGCTGGCGTCGAGGCGCTCGAGGGCGACCAATCGGCGGTGGATCAGATGGTCGAAGAATTTCGGCGGAGACGCGATGTGATCGTTGAAGGCCTTAATGCCATTGAAGGGTTCTCCTGCCGTGTGCCGAAAGGAGCGTTCTACGCCTTCCCCAATATCACCGGGACGGGGTGGTCGTCGAAAAAGCTGGCCGATTACTTGCTGGAGACGGCGGGCGTCGCCTGCTTGGCCGGAACGGCCTTTGGTGAATACGGAGAAGGCTACATTCGATTTTCGTTCGCCAACTCGATTGAAAATATCACAAGGGCGCTGGGCCGCATTCGTGATGCGGTGGCGGCTTTGCATGTGGGCGTTGCAGCCTCCTAGCGGAGCTGTCGCGCGATCTCCCGAAACGATGAAACGAGCGCAAACGGGAGCGACTGTGCTCCTGCGTAGGGCCGGAAACCTGTACTCCTTTTGAGGAGGGAAAACGGTGAAGCAATTGCTCGCACAGTATGTCGGCAAGGTCATTGAAATTCACTGCGGCGGACCTGCCGCCATAAGGGGGACGCTCGTGGATATCATTGATGGGGTGGCCCGACTCAAGTCGGAGGAAGAAGAGACGCACTTCTATGTGGCGATTGATAAGATCCATGTCTTCGCCGAAGTCAAGGAGAAGGAAAAGCCGCTGGGCTTTGTGGGGCTTAATTCGCCTCGGCGCGCCGAGAAAGGGTGACGCCGAGGGATTCCCGGTCCCCTTCTTCGCCGAGATCGGGCGATTTCGCTGGGCATGACCGGAGTTCTCTCCCGGCCAGCCTCAAGGGAGATGTGGGCCAGGCCCCTGTAATCTTGATCTTCGGGGTTCACGTTAGAGACCCTCACCGTATCGCGGTGGCTAGGGACGGGTGAGGACGTAGATTCGCCCGGCACGTGGACGATCTTCAGTGGGCGAGGCCGTGCGGGCGCCCATGAGAAGGTCAGCTTCACCATCTTCGGTGATATCGGCGATGAGAAGAGAGAACCCCAGGGTTTCTCCCCTTTGACTGCCGTAGATGGTGAGAAAGGGCGCCTGCGTGGCGAGATCAACCGAAAGAGCGGGCAAGAGCCCTCGCTGAGTTAGTTTTGGAAGGGAGACGACGACGACTTCACCGGTCCCTTCGCCGCGACCATTATTCGGCCCGTCTCCACCCGGAGCCGCGAGGACAAGATCGCGGATGGTATCGCCGGTGAAATCGCGCAGGCCGACCTGAAAACCCAGTTCGTCACCCACGTTAGCTCCATATACGATAATTGTCGGAGATCGTTTGGCCAGATCAAAGACGCCTCCTGCTGTCCTCGTCCCGGATATGACGATCACTTCGCCAGCACTCGTCCGCCCGTTGCGCGGGCCGTCCCCGCGCGGGGCCGATACGATCAATTCGGCCACTCCATCATTGCTCAAATCCTGCGCCAGGATGCGAAACCCGAAGAAGTCGCCGGGATCTCGCCCGTAAAGGATCCAGGAAGGTAGGGTCTTCAAATCAATAACGGGCGGGAATGCCTCCCCTGCAAAGACGATTGAGACTTCACCGGTCATGTCCCCCCGCCCGTTACCGGGACCATCGCCGCCAAGCGATGTCACGGCCAGGTCCTTCCGACCGTCTCCATTGAGATCGCCTGTCGCCAGAGCGGTTCCGAGGAAATCATCGGCATCAGCTCCGTAAATCACCGCGTCGGGACGAGTGACAGCGAGATCAATGACTCCACCAAGGTGGGCTCCTCCGAAGATGATGTCCACTTCGCCGCTATTGGTGCGGGTATTGTCCGGGCCATCTCCGAGTGGAGCGCCAACGATAAGGTCACCCTTCCCGTCGTTGTTAAGATCAGCGACCGTTACCGTTTGGCCGAGCCAATCGAGGGAATCAGCTCCATAGATGGTCAGATCCGCCGGAGTCGTCGCCAGATCAATCGCACCTCCGAGACCGGGGCGTCCGAAGATGACGTATACAGCTCCGGGATTCCGCCGGCTATCATCGGCTAAGGAGGCTGATCGTGCTCCCAGGATGAGATCATCAAGCCTGTCACCGTTGACATCTCCGACAGCCAGAGCCGAAACATCTCCCAACCGGTCACGCGGCCGAGACCCATAAACGATCAGGTCAGGTGAGATCAGGCGGGTGTCAATATGCTCATCCTTACCCTGCACGGAAAAAAAGGCGACGACCTGGCCGGCATTCACGCGCGTCCCATCAGGACCGGCGGCTCCTGGTGCCCCCACAATGAGATCAGGAACGCTGTCCCCGTTGACGTCACCCGTCGCAACACTCGCGCCGAGTTCCCACTCCCGGCCTTCCCCGACAAGGGTTATGTCGGCCGGCTGTACGGCCAAATCAATCACCCTGCGTCCCCGCCCTTGCCCCATCGGGGAGGATGACAGAGCCGCGACAAGAGCTGCGGTCACGACGGATCGTCCTCTCCACCGAATCGCTGGGAAATTTTCCCCGCACCGACGAATCATAGCAGCCTGTTGGAGGTAGCACTATGTGGAAGGCTCAGTCGAAATCGCTTTTTTCCGAATCGTCCGGGCGGGAGCCTCTCTCGTCAGCCGATACGGTGGCGGTACAGGGGAAATCGGTCAGTCAGCTCTTGGACCCGAGATTGAACGGAGCGTCGGACTTCTTCGCTCTCGGGTTCGCTGAGGACTTCGGCGATCAGCTGAGCAATCAGTCGCATCTCGGGCTCCTTCATCCCACGGGTTGTCACCGCAGGGGTTCCCAGGCGAATTCCACTGGCAATCATTGGGGGATTCGTATCGAAGGGGATCGTGTTCTTGTTGACGGTAATCCCCGCTAGCTCCAGTGCATGTTCCGCCTGTTTGCCCGTTAATCCACGGGAGAAGACATCCACGAGAACCAGATGGTTGTCTGTCCCGCCGGAGACGATGCGGAATCCGGCCTCGGCTAACCCTTCAGCGAGAGCCTTGGCATTTTTGATGACCTGCAACTGATACTCCTTGAAGTCAGGCTCCAGGGCCTCTTTGAAGCACACGGCCTTGGCCGCTATGATGTGGACATGAGGCCCGCCCTGAACGCAGGGGAAGACTGCTCGATCAATTTCCTTGGCGTATTTCTCCTTGCACATGATCATCCCCGCGCGCGGGCCCCGGAGCGTCTTGTGGGTCGTTGTGGTGACAAAATCGCAGTTCGGCACGGGACTCGGATGCAATCCCGTTGCGACGAACCCGGCAATATGCGCGATATCAGCCAGGACAACTGCACCGACATCGTGGGCAATCGCGGCGATGCGATCAAAATCAATAATGCGGGGATAGGCACTGGCTCCACAAACGATCATTTTCGGTTTATGTTCGTGCGCCAGGCGTTCCAGTTCGTCATAATCAATCTGCTCGGTATCGCGCCGGACGCCATAGGGGATGACGGTGAAGTATTTGCCGGAAAAATTGAGCGGGTGGCCGTGAGTCAGGTGTCCGCCATGCGAAAGGTTCATCCCTAGAATTGTGTCGCCGGGCTGGAGCATGGCGATGTAGACGGCCATATTGGCCTGCGAGCCGGAGTAGGGCTGGACGTTGACATGTTCGGCGCCAAACAGCTCCTTGGCGCGAGCGATGGCCAGCGACTCGACCACATCAACAAATTCGCAGCCTCCGTAGTATCGCCTTCCGGGATAGCCTTCGGCATATTTGTTGGTGAAGACCGATCCCATCGCTTCCAGGACGGCCTCGCTGACGAAATTCTCCGAAGCGATCAGTTCCAGGCCCCGCGACTGTCGCAGCGTTTCATCGGCGATGGCGCGGGCCACCTCGGGGTCCACCTCGGATAAAGGACGCATCCGCTTATCGTCGCTCATCGCTCACTCAGCCTCTTCAAGTTCCTTCACGCAGGCAATACTAATGCAAGGGGAAAGCGATGACAAGAACTTCCTTACGTCGCGGCGGGGAAGGGCATCTGTTTCTTCCGTCGCGCCGCCAACCCCAGGAAAGCCCGACAAAGTTCGACAAAAGCCTGGAACGCCGGCGACGGGACCTCCATCCTGCGATAGGCCAGACCCAGTTCCCACCGTTGTTTGAGCCCCCGGATGGGGATGGCGCGGAGCCGTCCGTCTTTGACCTCCCGATGCACCGTCAGCCAGGGAAGGATGCTGATGCCCAGCCCATGTTCAACCATCTTCTTGATGGCTTCATCGCGGTTGAGTTCCATGGCGATGCGCGGCTTGAGCCCTGCTTTCTCAAAAAAGGCATCAATGAGTCGGCGGCGATTTCCTCCTTTTTCGCTCAGGATCAGAGCATCCGTGGCCAGGTGGTGGGCCGTTACATGCCGCGCCGTAGCTAGCGGATGGGAGGGCGGAACAACAGCCACCAGCCGGTCACCGTAAAGCGGCTCGGTTTCGATCATCGGAGCATCTACGGGCAATGAAATGAGACCAACATCCAGACGTCCGTCGAGGATGCGACGGACGATCGCTTCGCTTGTGCCCCCGAAGACAACGATATCGAGCAGGGGGAAGTGTTTCTTCAGTTCGCTGAGAATTTCCGGAAGCGGATGAATGCTGATCATCGTCGAGGCGGTTCCGATGCGCAGCAGCGTCCGTTCGCTTTGCGTCAGGCGAGCGATCTCCGCCCGTGCCTCATCATGGGCTTTAAGAATCGTCTCGGCGTGTTTGAGGAGAACCTGACCGACGGGAGTCAGGACCACCTGGTTCTTCAACCGGGCGAAAAGCCTGGCGCCAATCTCTTCCTCAAGCGCTTTGATCTGAAAACTCACGGCGGCCTGCGACAGATTCACCCGCTGACCGGCGCGGGTGAAACTGCCCGCTTCAGCAACGGCTTTAAATGTCTTCAGGAGTCGAAGTTCCATCGCCCCTCATTCCGTCCCATCACGATTTTTTATCGCTCCCATCAAGATTTTAAGTTTCCCTTTTCACCGCTCCTTATTGTATAACAAAATCGTCACGGCATGGAGCTTGGGGCGTATGCCATCGTGATGGTGACAGTCGTCTTCATGCTGTCGGATGGGTGGAGCGATGGAGGAGAAAGAGAACGGACAATTTACTGCCCGCGAGATCTTCACTCAAGCTGATTCCCTGCGAGAAATCTTGCGGCGGGCCGAGTCTCGCCAGCGCGATCTCGCTTCAGTGCTTCCGCTTTCGCGCTACGCGGAGATCGTTTTCACAGGGTGTGGCTCGTCCTATCACATTTCCCTGTGCGCCGCGCGAGCCTGGCAGCAATTAACCGGCCGACGCACGCTGGCTCTCCCTTCGTCTGAGCTGCTTCATTTCCCCGAAAGCTACCTCGGTCGAGAATCGGCTCCGCTGGTCTTCGCTATTTCCCGCAGTGGCGGCACGGATGAAACGCTGCTTGTGGTTGAAAGGCTCCGATCTTACTGCCGCACGACGGTTATTGCGGTCGTTGCTCAAGAGGGAACTCCTCTGGGGCGGAGTGCTGATGCAGAGCTGGCTTTTGTCGAATGTCATGAACGAAGCATCGTCACCACCCAGGCTTTCACCGGGATGCTGTATGGCTTGCTTCTTCTGGGAGATTCCCTGGGAGGGCTGTACCATGCCTCCGAACTTCGGCGCATTCCGGATCTGGTGAAGTCAAGCCTGACGGCGCACGAATCTCTCGTGCGTCCGATGGGGGAGGCGAATCGCTTCAGACGCTTTGTCTTTCTCGGTTCGGGGCCTCTTTATGGATTGGCTGCGGAAGCTGCGTTGAAGATGACGGAAATGGCTCTCACGCCCGCGCACTTTTACCACACGCTCGAATTTCGTCACGGCCCCAAACTGATCGTTTCACCGGAGACACTGGCCGTCATCTTGGTGAGCCGGCCCGAACGCGCCTATCTACCGTTGCTCATGGAGGAGATCGCTGATCTGGGGGGCGAGGTCCTGCTCATCGCCGATGGAGAGGTTGAGTCCTCAGGATCCCGAATCTCGTTTGCCGCTGAGATGATGGATGACATCTTTCTTCCCGTGCTTTTCGCTCCGGTGGTCCAGCAATTAGCGTTCTGGCGGGCAATGGCTCGGGGCCATGATCCGGATCGGCCACCGACACTCGTTCGGACGGTGAAACTCAGCCGACAAACGGCCCCTGAACGATCGGCGGATTGAGAAAAGGGGGAACAAAATGTTACTCATTGGAGTGGATGGAGGGGGAACAAAAACGGCGGCGCTGCTGACGGATGCACAGCTTGTGCCGCTCGGTCGCGGTCT
>DATLZR010000136.1 GCA_035573895.1 Blastocatellia bacterium
TGCGTGCGGACAATGGCGACGGGATCATCCTTTCCCGTATAGCGACCGGCAATATTGTGCAGCCGCGTGGCCGAGACCGCGACGATCTGCTCATCCGGCTTGTAGCGCGAATGAATGGCTTCGACGGCAAACCGGTCGGGATTCTGCAACAGTGCCGCCACATCCCACACCCGTTCGGGGACATCGAGGCGGATGAGCCGATCGGCATCCCGGTAGTCCATGTCAATGATGGTGAAGGTGAAACCCTTGTGCATCCGGGGATTGAGCAGCAGTCCGCCATCGTGCATCGGATCGCAGAAGGCAGCATAGAGCGGGTAGTTGTAAGCTCCCGGACTGCACTTGTCCGCCGCGAAGACGAGGAAAGCCTCCGCCGGACGGTCTTTGCTCGCCGGATTGCGCTCGAACTCGATCTCGGCCACCGCCGGACCGGCTCCGCGAATATTACCCGACGGCGCATCCACGAGCAGATCCTGTCCGGCGCCGTAAAGACCCTGTTCGCGGGCGATTCGCGTTGCTTCGAGGAAACAGTTCCAGGCGAAGGAATGGATGGCTTGAGCGCCGACGCCGTGCTCATGGCTCATAATGAGGGCAATGTCATCACCGGTATGCGTCACCATTCCATCAATGAGAAGGCGCTGCGACCCAGAGCAAGCTGCCTGAATCATCTCCCGAACGACGTGCATCATTTTGTCCGACGGTTTGGTATGTCCGCCGATGGACCCGACATCGGCTTTGATGACCGAGAGCGTAACCTTCTTTCCCGTCGAGGCGGGGTTAGCCGGAGTGGTGGGATTTCCTTTTGCGTTCATCGTGGACCTCCGTTTGGCAGGAAGTGGCGAGCGGCTCCGGGGGGCAGCCGCTCGCTCTACCACCGAGGGACTCGCTGAAACCGGAGCCCTCGCGGACGCTCGGGCTACCGAAAAATGTCGCGCGGGCTTTCGAGCGCCGGTCGGTCGCCGACCTGAAAGTTTGCGCTCTGCGGAGAGCAAAGCCCTCGCGCTCCATCAACACCTCCTTAAAAGACGATCTTGGCGGCCAGTTGGAAAATTCGCGGATCGAACGTCTCGGTGGGAGTTCCGAAATCGGCGCGTCGCACGAGCTTGCCGGCGTTGGCGCCGGTGCCCGCGGCGAACTGAATGGCATTGACGCTCGGAAGCGCCCCCGAGAGAGAAATGGTACGGAAGTTGGTGCGATTGAACAGGTTGAACGCTTCGGCGATCAATTGCAGTTTCACCTGTTCGCCAAAGCGAATCTCTCGCGTGAGGCGAGGATCGAAGCTGATGAAGTTGAAGCCCCGGAATGTATTTCGTCCAACTCCGGGGACACGATCGGTGCGCGCGTTGGTATCGTTATTCAGATCGAAGCCCACCAGTGCCGAGTATGCCGGTGCCGATTGAGCCGTAACGATACCGCTCACCGACCATCCATCCAGCAGCGCCCGTACGGCGCGATTTTCGATCCCTCGGGCGTAGGCCAGGTCCCAGATCCAGCTCACGACGAACCGCTGGGGAATGTCGGTGTAGCTCAGGCCGCGATCACTCCGCAGGTCGAAGGGATCTTGAACCTGCTTGGCATCGTCTCCGCTGCTGAAGGCGACGACCGACGTGGCATCGGGCGTGTCGTCAATCGCTTTGGAGATGGTGTAGGAGAGAAGCATCTGGACGTTGTGGGAGAATCGCTTGTTGGCCTGGAAGATGACGCCGTGATAGATCGAGTTCGCCGTGCTCTCAAATAAACTGATGCGCACGAAGTTGGGCAGCAGCCGACCGGGATAGCGCCGGTAGGTTCGCGTCCCCTCGCCGACAATTTCGATCGAAGCGAGAACGGGCGGCTGTAAATTGACGTTGCGCGTCCGCTGGAGATGCGTGCCTTTGACCACCAGATAGCTGGCCGAGAGGGAGAACGTCGGCAGCAGTTCGTACTCCAGACCCAGGCTACCCTGCTGAACGTAAGGATTGACGTAATCGGGCGCGAAAACGAAGATGCTCGGCGGAGAAGGTGTTCCTCCCGTCGGCGGTGTGGTGAACCGCTGCGGATAGGTCGGCACCGTGGCTCCGGTGAAGGTCAACACCTGGACGTTAATGCCGTTTTGCGAATGGGCTTGAGCAGCCATGATCGAGGGCGTGCGCGCGTAGAAAAAGCCATAACCGCCCCGCACCACGAGCTTCTGACTGGCCAGCGGAGTCCAGGCGAAGCCGAATCGCGGAGCGAGATTGTTCGTGTCGAGGTTGAGACGATCGGTCCGCAGTCCCAACTGCGCGAGTCCCGGATCGGGATTTCTCACCGGCGGGTCGGCGATGTCCTGCAGGTCGTAGCGCAATCCGAAATTAAGCGTCAGCCGGGGCGTCACCCG
>DATLZR010000137.1 GCA_035573895.1 Blastocatellia bacterium
ATTCCATTTGCAACGTCACGATGCGGACGCCCGCCTGCACGCGGGCCCGCAGTTCCTCCCGGTCGAACGGTTTGGTGACGTAATCGTCGGCTCCCGACTGAAGGCCGGCCACAATGTCCTCTTTACTCCCACGCGCGGTGAGCAGGATGATGTAGATCGGCCGCTGAAGTGATCCGCGCACCCGGCGACAGAGTTCGACTCCGTCCACTTCCGGCATCATCCAGTCGAGGATGGCCAGCGGGGGCGCAGTCTCCGAGGACAGCACCGCCCACGCCTGCTGCCCATCGCTCACAGACACGACGTCATATCCCCATTTCTGCAAGGTTGTCTCCAGCACCCGGCGGGAGACCGGATCATCTTCAGCGACGAGAATTCTCATCTTCGTTCTCTCCGGTGAAGGATCCCCGCGAAAGACGGGGAAGAAGTCCCCTCCTCAGACAGCCCATCGGACTGCCTTATTCAGGGCCGGACCACTCACCTCGTGTTATGAGCAGAGGGAATCCCTCCTTGGCGATTTCATTTTGAGCGAGATCCACACGACGATCCCCCGATGCTTCACTCCTCACGGGAGGACCGACCCCAAGGCGGACGGTGAAATGAAAGGTACTGCCCTGGCCGGGTGTGCTCTCGACCCAGATCCGCCCGCCCATGGCCGTCACGAGTCGAGAACAGATGGCCAGACCGAGACCCGTCCCGCCGAATTTTCGCGTCGAGGAGCTATCAACCTGGGTGAAGGCGTCAAAGATCACCTTCTGCTTGTCCGGAGGAATACCGATGCCCGTATCAGTTACCTGGAAATGCAAGAGATACTCGCCAGGTTCCAATCCCGCCTCTGCCACCGGTCCATTGGAGAAGCCCGGCGTGGGTGCCCCGTTTTCGGCACGCTCCACGGTCACGAGGATCTCCCCGCGCGGAGTAAATTTGACGGCATTGCTCAGGAGATTAGCGAGGACCTGCTGGAGCCGAAGCGGATCACCGATGAACTCCTCGGGGATCTCAGGAGCCATCCTGTAGGTGACCCGCACCCCCTTGGTGTAAGCCTGCGCCACGAACGGTTTCAGGGTTGTTTCGAGAACCTCTCGCAGATTGAATGGGACCGAATCGAGCGTCAGCTTCCCTGCTTCGATCTTCGAGTAATCGAGGATGTCGTTGAGGATCATGAGGAGCGTCCGGGCAGAATCGCGCACGATCTCCAGACCCTCGCGCTGGTCCGCCGTCAAATCGGTCTCCAGGAGCAATTCGGTCATCCCAATAATCCCGTTCATCGGGGTGCGAATTTCGTGGCTCACATTAGCGAGAAATTCGCTCTTGGCGCGACTGGCGGCCTCGGCAGTTTCCCGGGCCTTTCTCAGCTCTTCTTGCACCCGTTTTTGCTCCGTCACATCAATGATGACGGACATGATTCCAGAAATGGAGCCCTTCGCATCACGGAGGGGAGAGGTCGAAAGGCTGAGGTCAATGGGCGTTCCATCCTTTCTTCGCCGACGGACCTCCACACCCGTGAAGCCTCCCTCCTCAATAACCCTTCGTCGCAAGGCGGCAAATTCCTCCATTTTCTCTTCCGGGACGATGGGGAGAAGTTTCCCGAGGACTTCGGCCTCCGTCCACCCGAACATCCTCTCCGCCGCCGGATTCCACATGGTGACCCTGCCCTCGAGGTCCAGCGCCAGGATCGCCACCGGCGAGGCTTGAATGAGCGCTTCCAGCTTTTGATTGGTCGCGCGGACAAGCGCCTCGGCCTGGCGGCGCTCGGTGATTTCCCGCTGTAGTGTAAGGGTTCGTTCATGCACGCGAAGCGCCAGCTCCCGCTCTCGCGCCGCCAGATGGCGAACGCCAAGGCGATGAACTCCCACACCCGCCGAGAGAAGAAGCATGCTAAGAAGCCCATAGAACCATCCCGTTTGATAAAAATGCGGTTCCAGGGAAAACTCGATCGTCGCCCCGACCGGGTTCCACACTCCATCGTTATTGCAGGCGGTGACGTGAAACCGATACCGGCCCGGTGGAAGATTCGTGTAGTAAGCGACCCGCCGGGATCCCGCCTCGATCCATCGCTCATCGAAGCCTTCGAGCCGGTAACGGAACAGGACCTTCTCCGGAGCGAGAAAACTGAGTCCCGTATAGTGAATCTCCACTTGGTCTTTCCCCGGTGGGAGCCGGATCCCCTGACGAACATTAACCGGGTCGCCGGCGGCAATGAGATCTTCGATCACAACCGGAGGTGGCAAGGAGTTAAACGGCAAATTGATCGGATCAACCACCACTGCTCCCCTGATGGTTGGAAACCAGAGCCGTCCCTCCCGATCGCGCCAGCCCGCTGGCTGCGAGCCTCCGTTGCACTCGCTACTCTTCATACCATCGGCCGTTGTTAAGAGAGTAAAACTGATCCGGGGGAGCCTGCCCACGGCAAAGTCATGCAGTTCCTTCTTGCGCACGCGGAAGATGCCTTTGTTACAACTGAGCCAAAGTGAACCGTGCTGATCGTCGAGAATCTGAAAGATGACATCATCGTAGAGTCCCTCGGCCGTCGTATAGCGGGTGAATTTCCCGTTTTTGAAACGATTCAGTCCACCTCCGTAGGTACCAATCCAGAGTGTTCCGTCGGCATCCCCCGTGATGGCCATGAGAGTGTTAGACGAAAGGCCGTCCGAGGTCGTATAGGTGACGAACCTCCCGTCCACCATGTGCACCAATCCGTCGTTGGTTGCGAACCACAGGCTGCCATCAGGGGCTTCATAAATGGCGCGAACGACATCGCTGGGGAAACCATCCTCGACGCGATAAGCGGTGATCTTTCCATCGGTCAGCCGATTGAGGCCGCCGCCCCGTGTGCCGATCCAGAGGTTTCCCCGGCGATCTTCATGAAGGGCGCGAATGGAATTGTGGGAGAGGCCATTCCGGGTGGTGTAGGTGGTGAATCGTCCTCGACTCAGCCGCGTCAGTCCCCCTTTGGTGCCGATCCAGAGGCTGCCATCCCGACCTTCGGCCAGGGCCATCACCACATCGTCGGCAAGACCGTCCTTGCGGGTGTACACCGTCACGCGTCCGTCCCTGAGCCGGTTGAGGCCTCCACCGTTGGTCCCCAACCAGAGACTGCCGTCGCGGCTCTGGAAGATGCACCGCACCAAATCATGGGAGAGTCCCTCGCGCGTCGTATAGGTCGTCACCTTCCCCTCTTTCAACTGATTGAGGCCGCCGCCGAAGGTGCCGATCCAGAGAATTCCCTCCCGATCCTCGTACAGGCTGATGACGAAGTCATCGGAGAGCCCGTCGCGAGTGGTAAAGGAACTGAAGCGGCCGTTGGCCAATCGGTAGAGTCCACCACCGTCAGTCCCGATCCAGAGCACTCCCTTGTGTTCGAAGAGGGCGCGCACAACGGGATATGACAAGCCCTCTCGCATGGCGTAGCGTCTTTGCCAGCCTTCATGCCACCGGACAAGCCCGCCATCGGTTCCGATCCACAATCCCCCCTCGCTCGCAGGAATGATCGTCCACACGACTTTGCCGGGCAGGTCCTGAGGGGCCCGATAGACGGTGAATCGCCCCCGGTGAAACCGATTGAGCCCCTCATTGGTGCCGATCCAGAGACTCCCGTCATCGCCTTGGCAAATTGACCAGACGAAATCGTTCGACAATCCCTGTCGGGTCGTGTAGGTCGTGATGCGCCCGTCTTTCCAGCGACTCACCCCACCACCGAAGCTGCCGATCCACAGGGCACCATCGCGATCTTCCCACAGGGCGGTGAGGAAATCGTGCGACAACCCCTGCTCGGTCGAATATCGGGTGAACGTCCCGTCCTTGCGTCGGAGTAACCCACTTGTGGTGGCGATCCACAGGCTGCCGTCGCGTCCTTCAGCGAGGGCCTGAACGTGATTGCTCTTCATCTCTTTGACCGTCCGCTTGTCAAAGACGGTGAAACGCACGCCATCGAAGCGAACGAGCCCTTCTTGAGTGCCGAGCCAGAGATAGCCATCGCGCGTCTGCAGGATGGCGTGCACGGAATTCTGCGGCAGCCCGTTCGCAGTCTCCCAGACGGCGTGGGCGTACTGCGTCATCACTCTCTCGGGATTGTGAGCCAGGACGGAAGAAAGCCACATGGGCAGGAGGAGATAGCTGAGGATGAGGTTCGGGAGGATGATCTTTATGGACCGCTTCATGGCTCACTCTCCTTCATTGTTGTGGCATGACCGTGATCACCGGAACGGTTCCCCCCATTGCATCGCGGCCGCCCACATCATGCCGGCAACGGGGACAGAGGCTCAGTGCGATCCGCTCGCTCGGTTGTTCCTGGATGTAGCTTTCGATATGCTGCCAGTAGCGCTGACCGCGGCGCTTCCGGCGACACCGGGGACACAGGGGGAGAAGTTGATGCACCCGGTTGAGTTGAGCACGAACGTCGGCCAGCTCCTGCAGACAACGTTGCCGGGCCGCTTCCAGGCCAAGCACTCGCATGCCGATGCGGACGCGCAGCCGCAGGTGCTCGGGCAAAAACGGCTTGATGATGTAATCATCGGCCCCCGCCTCAACGGCCTGAGCCACCGCCTCCTCTTCCTCCAGGGCCGTCAGCAAAATCACATAGATGAGGGGAGAGGGCGAAAGCTTTCGGAGACGACGGCAGACGTCAATCCCATCCATCCCCGGCATCATCCAATCGAGCAGTGCCAGTAGCGGCGCATCCGGCTGGCGCAGCGCATCCCAGGCAACGCGCCCGTTACTCACCACACCGACCTCGTAGCCGGATCGGGTCAGCGCAACCAGGGCTACACGCTGCCAGAGAGGATCATCATCGGCAATGAGAATTTTCATCCCACCAGTTCCTCCTTTAGCCTGCACAGCTCTTGAACTACATCGCTGAGCAGGAGCTTCAACTCGGCCACAAGGGGTGCAGCCGCGCCAAGATCGCCTTTACGCGCTGCCTGCTCCAGTCGAAGAGCCACGTCGGAGGCCCGGCCCGCGCCCAAATGGCCGAGTGCTCCGCGCAATCGGTGAGCGGCTCGTTCCAACGCGCGACAGTTCTCCTGAGCCAGGGCCTGCTCCAGGGTGTTTGTGATCGTCGGTGCCTCTGCCAGAAAGAGAGCGATGATTTCGTTGAGCAAATCTCTGTCTCCCTCCACATGCTCCAGGACCTGATGAGAGTCAATGACGGGTTCCTCCGGCGGCCACGAGGGATTTCTCCTGGGGATCTCTGGCTCAAGGTATCTACAGGTATCTGCGATCACGCGGTGCAGCGCGTCAAGGCGAATCGGCTTTGCCAGATAGCCATCCATTCCGGCAGCGAGGCATCGCTCGCGATCTCCTGTAAGCGCGTGCGCCGTCAGCGCAATGATTGGCAGGTGGCGCCTGTTCCCTTGCTGCGCCTCCCACTGCCGAATGAGGCGAGTGGCCTCATAGCCGTCCATCTCCGGCATCTGGCAATCCATCAGCACGAGGTCGTAAGATGCGCGCTTGACGCGCTCGACGGCTTCCCGCCCTTCACCCACGACTTCGACGTGATGACCCAACTTCTTGAGCATCTGGACGGCGACTCTTTGATTGATCACATTGTCCTCTACGAGCAGCACACGCAGCGGCCGCCGCCCGAGAGTAACGATGTCCGATGCCGAAGAAGCACCCGATCCGACATCGCTCGCCTGAAGCCGGGCTGCCGGGGGAGCTTCCGCGATAGGTAATGGCAGGACCACCCAAAATATGGAACCCTCGCCCACACGACTGTTGACGCCAATCTGGCCGCCCATCAACTCGACCAACTGACGACAGATCGCCAGACCAAGCCCGGTCCCTCCATATCGCCGGGTGGTCGTCTCGTCGGCCTGGGAAAACTTCTCGAAGATAAGCCCCAGCTTTTCCGCGGGAATTCCCATTCCGGTATCACTCACGGTGATTCGGATGCGGGCAACGTTCGGTGCAGTTCCTCCCGATGACAATGCTCGATCCGATTCCGCCTCAAAAGAAGTGGCCTCCGTCGTCACGTGGATGCTGACACTGCCTTCATCGGTGAATTTCAGGGCATTTCCCAGAAGGTTCATCACGACTTGACGAATCCGCGCCGCATCGCCGATGACCCAGCGGGGCGCATCTGGAGAGTAATAGACCCACAGATCAAGTCCTTTCTCCCGCGCCTTCGGGGCGAAGAGCTTCACCACATCCCGGATGGCCTCCGAGAGATCAAAGGGAGCCGCCGCAATTGTCAGTTTGCCCGCTTCGATCTTGGCGAAGTCGAGGATGTCATTGATGATGACCAGCAGACCCGTAGCAGACTCGAACGCCACGCGGGCCAGCTCTCGCTGCTGGGCAGTCAGCTCGGTATCCAGGAGTAACTCCATCATCCCGATGATTCCATTGAGGGGCGTGCGGATTTCATGGCTCATAGTGGCAAGGAACTCGGTCTTGGCGTGATTGGCGGCTTCGGCGGCCTCCTTGGCTGCCCGCAGTTCTTCCGCGGCTCGCACCTGCTCGGTCACGTCCCGAACGAGGGTGAGCCAGGCCGGTCGCCCCCGGTACTCGATCTCCTCTGAATGAAGTGACACGCGAATCCGATCCCCCGCCTTGGTCAGATGGGTGTAAACCTCCTCCCCTTCACTCCGGCGATCAATGCATAGGGCGACGCGCTCCCACTCCTCCTGGGGATGGAGATCAAATGGCGTCATCACCCGCATCTCCTCTCGACTGTAGCCATAAACTTTTTGGGCCGTATCGTTACAATCAAGGATTTGGTGCGTCTTTTGATCCACGATCAGGACGGGATCGGCGATGCTGTTGAACAATGTTCGGTACTGATGCTCGCTCTCTCGAACGGTGCTCTCAGCTCGTTTTCGTTCGGCGATCTCCTTTTCCAGCTCACGCGTGCGCTCCAGGACACGCTCTTCCAATTGCGCCTGAGTCTCGGCCAGAGCGCGCTGGTGCCGCTCGATCTCGGCCAGCATCTCGTTAAAAGCCGCCACCAACGCACCAATTTCATCCTCACTCCGGGACTTGACTCGGACTGAATAATCCCGCTCGGAACTGACCCGGCGAGCGGCAGCAACGAGATCGAGCAGAGGGCCACAGATGAGCTGCTGCATCGCGGAAGAAAGAACAGCGGCGACTCCCAAAGCCGTAACAAAGATGAGGATCATTGCGAGAGCGAGACGGTGAAGATGGTGCGTGGCCTGCCGAAGGTCCAGTTCGATATAGATCGTTCCCACTTTTTGTCCCGCGCGGCGGATTGTGTGAAAGAGCCACAGCCGGGCATCACCGAAGCCCACACCATCGGCTTGAGGTGGGGGAGGAACGAATTGAGCCACCGGATCATTTCGGTCGTATCGAACAAACGCCTGCCCCTGTGCGTCGTAGAGGCAGGCGCGGAGGATGCGCGGTTCGGCCCGAAGGGTGCTCAGTACCTCGTGCGCGGTCAACTCATCACCGAACAGGAGAGCTGATACACTGCTTGTTCCGATCACCTCAGCCTTGATCATGAGGTCTCGAACGAGCGTCTGACGGAGGGCCATCCGGTCGTAGGCAAGGAAGGCCGCCGAAGCCAGGACCAGCGTAAGTCCGCTTGTCAGCAGGACAATCCCCATTACCTTGTGGCAAATTGAGAGTTTTTTAACCATACCGGTAAGCGTCCTCACTGGGCGATCGGCCTTGATGCTCCACCCTCCTGCTTCAACAAGTCCCGGGCAGCTCGTCGGACGCTGGGATCAGCATCCGTCCGGGCGAGCATCACAATGTGAGGTCGAACCGACCGGAGCCCCTTCTGAGCCAGGGCGGTGAGAGCAGCTCTCCGCACCGAGGGGTCCTCATCCCTGAGAGCAGTGACCAGGGCTTCGGTGACAGCCTCGCCGTCAAATTGGGCCAGTGCCTCGACGACAGCGCACCGCACGCGTGGGATGGCGTGGTTGAGTCCGCGCACGATCTCCGGCACCATCGGCGAGCCCACCCGCGCCAGAGCAGTAACACAGACCGGGCGACGGGTCTCATCGGCTGCAAGTTCGATCAAAGCGGCGACCGCCTGAGGAGTTGCCAGGTGCGCCAGGGCATCTATGGCCGTCCGGACCACGCCAGGATCGGAATCGTGGGAGGCCGTCCAGTGGAGCGCTGCTATGCTGAGCGCCCCGCCACGATCTCCCAGAAGGCGAACGACGTTCTTTCGCCGCTCGACATCGGTCGTGGCCAGGGCCGTCAAAAGCGACCATATCGCCCGAGGATGGCTGACTCGGGACATGGCCGCAAGGGTGGCCTGGGCAATGCGTTCGTCCCCGTCTCCGGCGAGGTTTGACAACTCGGTGAGCACCCGCTCCCCACCGATCCGACCGAGTGCCTCAACGGCCGCGCGTCGGACTTCACCGTCGGGGTCGGCACGGGCCAGGTGCACGAGATCCTCCACCACTTCCTGGGCTCCGTGCTGTGCTAGCGCCTCGGCTGCTGCCTTCCGAACCCAGGGATCGCCATCGGTGAGAGCCGTTGCTAACGCGGCAACAGCCTCAACGCCATACACCCGGCCCAATGCTCGCGCGGCGGCCTCTCGACCGCGCGGGGTTTCGTTCCGCAGAGCCTGCACTAAGGTTGGGACGACACAGGCCCCTTCTATTGTACCGAGACGTTCCAGAGCCGCCGCTCGTACCTGCTCATCTTCGTCGTAACATCGCTCCAGAAGCGCTCGGACGACATCAGGCTGGTCTCCCTCGCCCAGGATACGGACCGCAGCCTCTCGCACTCGCCCGTAGGGGTGAGCGAGCAATCCCTGAAGAGATTCCGCCCTCGCTGGATAATGGAGCGAGGCTAATGCGGAGATCACGGCCTGGCGCACATTCCCATCACTATGGCCAAGCATGTGGATCAACTCATCCAGTCCCCGTTGATCGCAGAGGCGAGCCAGTCCCTGAGCAGCAAATGAAGCCATCTCCGGCACTTCCACCAGCGCGCGTACGAGAACCGGAATGGCTCGGGGATCACCGATCCGTCCCAGGGCGATAGCGACCGCGCGTTTGGTCTTCGCGTCGCATCGCCAGAACTCGTCCATCAGCAGCGGTGTCACGCGGTGACCGCGATGAACCAGCGCATCCAGTGCCCGTTCTCGCCCACGGTCGGAGCGCAGCAGATGCACCAGGGCGCGATCCGCCCATTCCTCATCCACCCCGGCCAAAACCAGCGCCAGAGCCTCGGCGTCGTCCCCCGATACATCGGCGGCAGCCCGCCGGAGATTCTCCCGCCCCTCATCGGTGAGGAGTGAGCCAATCATACGACCGAGCTTCGTTCGCTCGGCACTGCCTTCAGGATGACGCCTTGCCAGAGCCGCAAGCACCCGAATAACAGCTCCGATCGGAGGAGCCTTGCGATTGAGTTGCTCTACTAACGGAGCAGCATCTTCAACGGTGGCGATGTCACCCAATGTTTCAATGGCCAAAAGACTGAGCCACTCGTCGTCAAGAAGCGGGACGAGCTTTTGTGCAACGTCGCTGTGACCGATCTGTCGAAGGGCATCCAGTGCTGCCGACGCAATAAAGAATGATGACGACAGAGCCTGCATTACCAGTGTGTCAATGGCTTCCTCCGCCCGAAGCGCGCCTAACGCTTCAATGGCATGAAACCGGACATTCGGATCGGGATCGGCCGTCGCTTCTATTAGAGCCGGGATTGCTCGCTCATCATATCGCTCGCCGAGAATCACCGCCGCGAACAAACGCAGCCTCGGATCGGGATTCTTTAGCAGCGCCAGGATCGGATCGAGCACATCCTCGACGGTCATGGCGAGGAAATCAACCAGTGTGCTCGCCATCGTGAGATTGCCGGGCTCGGCACGTAGCCGGGACATCCACCGCGCTGCCTGATCGGGATCGGACTGTGACAACCATCCCTGGACAAGATCCCGACGTGTCGTCCAGAACTCCTCGCTCAGAGAGTCAAGCCCCATTGAGGGAAAGGGATGGGACCCGTTTCCGTTCGGCTCTTGCTGAATCCGGAGGCTGAGACTCTGTCCGCAGGAGGGAGCGACAGAAACGGCATCCGGTCGGCCCGTCACTCCGGATGAAGCCGATGTTCTCAGCGTGACCAACCGTGATAGTTGCTCTGTTCGACCCCTCCCGGCCCAACATTCCCCTTCCGGCCAATCTCCGTCGCCCACCGTATCGGGTTTTGCCTTTGATCGTGAAGCGGCGGCCTTCCGCAACAGTTCGCCGACACATTCGTAGAGGTGATCCGGACGAATTGGCGTGGTCAGATAGTCGGATGCGCCTGCCGCCAGGGCTTCCGCCCGGAGGGCCTCGTCGTTCCAGGCCGTGACGATCACAACGGGCGTCGTTCGATAGCGGCCCCGTACACCCATCCAGCGAAGCAAATCAATCCCGGTCACCGGCGGAAGAAAGACATCGCTGATCACAAGAGAGACCGAATGCCGCGCCAACCACTGGATGGCCTCCGCCACGCTCCTTCTGCCGATGATCTGCACATGACGCAAGCGATGGAGCGCCAAGGCGATCATCCGCTGTCGCGCGGGCGAATGATCAACGATGAGAATCGTTCCTCCTCCGGTCGTCATCGAGAGATCCCCCCTGCCGGATTCACGCTTTCGGCGATGATCTTCTCGCCCAGGAGCGAACGACAGCGGCAATCTGATCAAACTCCCTAGACTTATCGAAGAAAAACTCGGCACCCGCCTCCAGACACTTCTTGCGATACTGCGGATAGGGATAGTTGGTCAGCATGATGACTTTCAGCTCAGGCCGGTGCTGCTTGATATAGGTCAGGACATCAATCCCGCTGCCATCCATTAATCGAATATCCAGAATGACGACATCGGGATGCAGTGTCTCAACCGAGGTCCTCGCCTCGCGCACCGTTTCCGCATGACCGACGACTTCCACACTCTCAACTTCCGAGAGCAAGGTTGTCACGCGCTCTCGAACAACAGCAGAATCGTCTACGATTAGAACTCTCATCTTCTCCTCGCCTGGTGTCATCGCTTTCTCCCCGTTCATCATGACGTTGACAGGATAGCGGGGAACGATGGACTCACCTATCGGTAGAAATCTCAATCAGGTGTAGGACGAAACCGATTTTCCTGTCGGAATTTGTCCGACAAAAGGACGGCGAGGGGAAGGGTGTGATGGCGGTCGCTTCGCTCTGGGGCTGCGAGGGATGCTTCGGGGCCGATGCGGCGATCCCGCCCGCTTCAACTCGCTAGACGAGCTTGTTCTCGATGGCGTAATGGGTCAGTTCGGCGTTGGTCTTCATCTTCATTTTTTCCAGCAGGCGGGCGCGGTAGGTACTGATGGTTTTGACGCTGAGCGACAGCTCATCAGCGATCTGGCTGACGGTTTTGCCCGAGGCGATCATCACCAGGACTTGATACTCGCGATCCGAAAGCAGTTCATGGGGTGGCTTTTCGGTGGGCGCTTCGATCTCCAGGGCCAGCCGTTCGGCCAGCGTCGGACTGATATACTTGCCGCCGCGAAGAATTTTACGAACAGCCGCGACCAATTCTTCGGGAGCACTCTCCTTGGTCAGATACCCGGCAGCTCCCGCTCGCAGCGCCCGGATCGCGTATTGATCTTCGGGATGCATGCTGAGGATGAGGACGGGGAGTTTCGGTCGTTCGCGTTTGATTTCCTTGAGCACATCGAGGCCGCCACGTCCGGGCATGCTGATGTCGAGGATGACGATATCCCACGACTGCTTGCGGACAAGGTCGAGGACCTCCTGGGACGTTTGAGCTTCGCCGCAGACGCTGAGTCCCGGTTCATGGGACAGAATCTGCTTGAGTCCCTGACGCACAATCGGATGATCATCGGCGATGAGAACTCGAATCATTCCATCCTCCGACAATTCAGGCTCCGTCCGTCAAGGGGATCCTCACGGTGACCGTCGTTCCGCGCTCCGGTTCTCCACGAACGTCGAGAGACCCGCCGAACACCAGTGCGCGTTCACGCATGCCCAGCAACCCGAGCGAGCGTGAATCCGTCAGCGCCTGGGCGGAAATTCCGACGCCGTTATCCTTGACCTCAAGGATCAGGTGGTCATCGCAGACATCGAAGCGGACGGTGACCTCCGTGGCCTGGGCGTGACGGGCAACGTTGGTGAGTGTCTCCTGGAAAATACGGAACAGGGCGGTGGAGCGATCAGCATCAAGCTCCAGCTCCTCCACGTTTGTGGTCAGGCGACAGCGAATGCCGGTTCGGGTTTGGAATTCCTGCGCCTGCCATTCGAGCGCCGCCAGAAGGCCCAGATCATCGAGCACACCCGGTCTGAGTTCGGTGGAGATCCGACGGACGACCTGAATCGTTTCGTCAACCAGATGGGACATGGATGCCACCTTCTGGCGGAGCGATGGGGGATCCGCCGGTAACTGACGGGCAAGCCAGGCCAGGTCCATCTTCAATCCGGTCATGGCCTGACCCAGCTCGTCGTGAATCTCCCGAGCGATGCGCGTGCGCTCTTCTTCGCGCACCGATTGCAGTCGGGCCGACAACGCCCGCAATTGCTCGAGCGACCGTTCGAGCTGCTCCTCGGCCTCTTTCCGCTCGGTAATATCAATCCAGCAGCCGACGATCTCCACGGGAACGCCCTCGGCATCCCGCACGAGCCGAAGCTCATCGCGCAACCACCGGTAACAACCGCTGCGGTGGCGGACACGATATTCCAGAATCTGATGGCCCGTCTCCTTCAGTCGCTCGCGCTCGTGGATCACACGCGCGATGTCATCCGGGTGGATGAGGTTCTTCCAGAATCGGGAATCATTGAGAAATTCCCAGGGATGATAGCCCAATTGAGCGATGACATTTTCGCTGACGAAATGGGTGCGATAATCGCCCCCCGCCTGACTGCTGTAGATGACGGCAGGACTCGACGACAGCAGATGCTGAAGCCACTGTTGCGTGGCCCGAACCGCTTCGCTTGTTTGCTTACGGGCCGTGATGTCACGGATCACACAGGCGAAACCGCGCAGCTCACCGTCGTGGCGAATGGCAAAGATCACCGCTTCAGCCCAGAACCGCACCCCCTCCCTGCGCACGCGCCAGCCCTCATCCTGAGTTTGGCCGGTAGTCTCCGCCTGATGGAGATGGCGCTCCGGTATCCCGCCGAGAACATCCTCACTACAGTAGAGGCATGAGAAATGACGCCCGAGAATTTCCTCCTCCCGGTAGCCGAGTACCCGCTGGCCCCCGGCATTCCAGCTAACGATACGTCCTGAGGCATCGAGCATGAAGACAGCGTGATCCTTAATGCCCTCGACGAGAAGCCGAAGTTGCTCTTCGCTCCGCCGCAAGGCAGCTTCAGTAGCTCGCCGTTCGGTAATGTCTCGCGCAAAGCCAAACACCCCGACCACTTTCCCCTGCTCCGACCAGGGCTGGCTGATGACCTCGCCGATGCGCCAGTCCCCTGAGTGAGTCCGGAATCGGAGTTCAATTGGAGGCACGCTCTCGCCTCGCACGACCCGCTCGAATGTCTCCCTGGCCAGCGGGAGATCATCGGGGTGAATGAGACCGGCGAAGTGCTGACCAATCCACTCCCCCCGCGACAATCCCGTCAACCGCTCAAATGCCGGACTCAAAGACATGATCGTCCCATCGGTGGCGGAGAGAGTGAAGATCACATCCGGTGAGAGTTCGACGAGCCTCCGAAAGCTCTCCTCCGCCGTCCATCCGTGCGGGCAGGAATATGTTTGCCGATCGGACTGGGTCATCTGCCTGCCGTCCACATCTTACTGGCGGGTAAAGATATCACGGCGTTTTCGTCTCCGGTTGATCCGCCCCCTGAATCATCAGGCGGCGGGAACGATCTCTTCCAAAGCGAGAGAAAATCCCGGCAGAAGGCGCGACTCAACGCGACCGGTTCCATGCGCGGATCCTATCTCCACATACTCTCCTTCCTCCAATGCCCACACCCTCATGCTCGGTCCCGCCGGATCGAACACCCAATATTCCTTCACCCCACACCGGGCATAGAGGTCTTTCTTCTCTTCCAGGTCCCGTTTGATCGTTGTCGGAGAGAGAATTTCCACCACCAGGTCGGGAATCACCTGCAGATGCTTGCCCATGACCGGAGGCGGGCCGGCCACCCATCGCTCATGCGATACGAACGCGACATCAGGGGCCACCGTGTCCTCTTCCGTCAGGCGAAAACCCTGACTTGAACCGAAGACGAGTCCAAGGTTTCTCGTCTGTACAAATGCGGTGAGTGCAGTAACAACTCGTGATTCGTAGAGTCCATGCGGCCAACCTGGAGGTGGGGTCATAAGAATCCTCCCGCGGATGAGTTCGTAGGTGTTTGGGTCGCTCGGCGGAAGCTCCGCCATGAGCCGCTCGAACTCCTCGGAGGTGAAGGTCTCTACCGACACAAACGCCGAGTTAATCATGCTCCGGGCTCCTTATGTTGCGTTCTCGACGACGCATTATAGCACCCGCTCTGACGGAATAAGAAGCACACGGCATCTCTGTTGCAGTTCTAATCGGGCGTGACTAAAATGAACCCGTCTCACTGCGGGGGCGAGCCGGTGTACGAAAGGCATTTCAGACGCCGCTCCCTGTGGGCGGATGTCGCATAATACCTGGTCGTGGTCGTGTAGTGGGTGCATCTTCTCAGAAGCAGCGCCACTTGTCGCTCGTGAATCGAGGGCCTGGAGGACCGGACAGTCATGTGGCGGAATAAGACAGTCTCGGTCATTCTTCCGACTTACAACGAGCGGGAATCAATTCGACAATCCATCCGCGAATTTTTCGCCACGGGATTCGTTGATGAGATCATCGTGGTCAATAACAATGCCGCTCCGGGCACGTCGGAAGAGATCGCGGGTACTGGCGCCCGTGAGGTCGTGGAGAAGCGACAGGGCTACGGCTATGCCATCCGGAGGGGCCTCGAAGAAGCCAGCGGCGATTTGATCATCATCGCCGAACCCGACGGCACCTTCATGGGCAACGATGCGTTGAAGCTGCTGGCCTACTCCGACGATTTCGAGGTCGTCTTTGGCACGCGCACCACCAGTATGCTCATCTGGGAAGGAGCCAACATGGGCTGGTTCCTCAAGTGGGGGAATTACATCGTCGCCAAGATGATGGAATTTCTCTTCAACACGACGGCCCTGACCGACGTCGGCTGCACCATGCGACTGATTCATCGTCCTGCGCTTCGGAAGATTCAAGATCAGTTCTCCGTGGGGGGATCGCATTTCGGCGTGGAGATGATGTGTCTGGTGATCACCAACGGACTGCGCTTCATCGAGGTGCCCCTGAACTACCGTCCCCGCGTCGGCCTGTCCTCGGTCACGGGCAGCAAGTGGAAAGCTTTCTGCCTCGGTTGGCGCATGATCTTCTTTATCCTCGCTCATCGCCTGCGAACCTTGGGGAGGGCGAAGAAGCCACCTCGTCCGAGAGCCGAAAGCTCGTTCACCCAGGCTGATCTGTCAGGAGAACGCTGAAGCTACCGGCCGAGCGCGTCAAATCGTAAGGAATGGGCCCGAAGAAAGCCTTCGCCTACAGAGCATCTATGCTGCTGGCCGTTCTCCTGTGGACGCTCCCGGTTGTTCCTCTCTCGTTCGCCCAAGAGGTTCGGCGCGTCACCCAGGCCCAGACTCGCCAGAAAGCCGCGAGGACAGATCGGGGAGAGTGGGTCATCGCCGCTTATCTCGGAGGCGCTCGCACGGCTGCCTCGACGCTGAAGATCAGTCAGCCAGCGCGGGACACAGAACTGGCTTTCGACGCCGTGCGCTTCGATGGCCGCTCGTTCGATCCGCCCCTTTACTACGGCGTGCGCGGGAGCTATTTCATTCGAGGACTTTCTTTTCTGGGCATCGAAGCCGAATTCATCCACCTGAAGGTCTATTCCGATCCCACGCAGCCGGTTCGTGTGACGGGCCGGCATCGTGGCGTTCCACTTGAGCGGGAGCTTCCTCTCGGCCAGATCGTCCAGGAGTATTCGATCTCTCACGGCGCAAATCTCCTTCTTTTCAACCTCGCCGCACGCTGGCGAATGCGTCCGAACCCGGAGGACTCCCGAAGCCGCTTCGTGCTGGCTACCCGGTTCGGCCTCGGCCCCACGATTCCTCATACGGAGAGCACGATTGAGGGCGAGCAACAGCAACAATACGAATGGGGACGCGCCGCGTGGCAATGGAGCGCGGGGTTGGAGTTCCACTTGTGGCAAGGCTTATATGCTCTCGGCGAGTACAAATTCACACGCACGCGACAGCGGGGTCAGATCGTCGGCGGCTTTGCGGAGTCACTCCTCCGCACACATCACGGCGTCTTCGGATTGACCTATCACTTTTGAGGCTGAAATCGCCTGAGGGGAGAACGCCGTTTGAAATCCCACGTCGCCGTTCATCTCCTCTGAGCGCCTGACATCCGCCACAATGCGACATGGCGAGGGGCGAGCAGATCAGCCATTGGCAGACCGGAGGTCGCCGACGCTCCAATGGATGGTGAGGGTTCAATGGGGACGACCTCTGCGCCGGAGTAATAAGCAGCGAGAATCTCGCGGAACGTTTGGCCGCTGCGACCCCGACCATGCGCGCCGTACTGGCTCATACCGACGTTGTGACCCCAGCCGCCCCCGTAGAGATTGAAACTCATCGTCCCGTCGGACTCTCTCCGCGAAACGATGGCGCTCGGACTGTTGAAGAGCTGGAAGAAATCCCTCAGTGCTCTCCAGCCCTGCAAAATGAACGTCCCGCGCTCGCCGATGATCTGTAGTCGGGCGATGCGCCCCGACGGACTCCGGAGCAGTGGAACGAGGGCCGTGATCGGACCAAGCGAGATGCCGTATGTGGCGAGCAACCGCTCGGCGATGAACGCAGCGGAACGATTGGTCACCCACCGGTAGCGCGAATTTCCACTTCGTTCCGGACTGTCGAAGTGATCCCACACCTGACTGTAAAAGATCAGCGCTCCATCATCGGTCATGAGATCCACCGGCACAGGAAAATCCCCGTCGTGAATGGCGCGCAGGGCCGGATGTGGATTCGCTCCGGGAAGCTGATCGGAAGGCGAGTTAAAGATCCATTCGTTACTCTCCGTATGCCCGCCCATCGAAGACGAATAGAACGTGGGCACAAGGAGTCCATCTCGAACGACGACCAGCCGGCGCGTGTCCTGAACCGCGGCATTACCGTTGGGATGTTCGGAGAGGAGGCCACGATAGACCTGCGAGAGAGTCGAATCGTCGAGATCGAACCCCCGGTCGGCAAAGCGACCGATGTTGGCCAGAGCAAATGTCCGCGCGGCCACCGCTTGTGCTCGCAACGCCTGTGGATGAAAAGATGCCGGCATTTCGTTCGTAACGACACCCTGGAGATACTCCTCCAGATCAAGCACATTGATGAGCCGGAGCAATGGCTCCCCGGTTTGAAAACCCGGCCCATCCGGCAACGAGGCGGACGTTTCTGTTCCGGCGAAGCTCTGGCTATGACGAATCTCCAGCACGCCCCGATAGCGCGGCGGTTCATAGGGATTTCCCGCCCGATTGAGATTTCGACGGCGCAGGCTCGTGACCACAACGACGGCGTCGGGGGCAGGCGCCACGCATAGCACCGTTGTCGCTGGGACGAAGAATTCTCCCTGCGGACTGATGATGCTGATTCCATCGGAAGTCGCCGTGAAGGCGAATTCCTCTCCCGCCTGACCGAAGACCAGGGGAGCGGAAGCGCCCTCACACGAAGCCGCTCTCGTGACCCGGAGATGATCCGCTTCCGCCGCGGGATCGGATAGAAGTTCCAGGACGGTGAAAGGGCCTGTCGCCGTGAGCGTGATGCGTTCATGCTTCTGCTGCGTACTTGTATCGAACTCCCGAAGGACCTCTCCCATGGATGAAAATTGCGTGGGGTTCAAACCGATGCGGATGGTGCGTGCGGCTGCTGTATGCGCCTGACTCCGGACGGGTCTCCACTCCGCTTCAACCCCTGAAGCGAAGGAAAACCCCTCTGCCTCCTTCAGTCGCCAGAAGACATCCGAGTCTTGATTTGCCGCACGAGGGTGTGCCGGTCGAGTCTTCTGCTCCTGGAGATTCCATTGAGAAATTCCCCTCCCCCTGCTGCCGCGCAGAAATGTCGCCGCAACAAACGTCTGCTCGTCACCCAGGACTTTCCCATCCCGCCTCCGATCCGGAGCCGCTTCGGATTTCCTCTGAGCGAACCCCGGTAGAGGACAGGCGGCGAGCACGACGAGCATCGCCAGAGCTGACTTCCAGCATCCCTTCACAACGAAAGACGATGAACGAAATCTCCAGCGTTGTCAATTGAGCGTGCGAAAGGCGTCCTCTCCCTGTTCCGATCCGTCAACGGACACCGATCGGGGCGGAACAGAAAGAAGCGAATCCCGGAGGGAAAGTCCTCCAAAGATGCCGAAAAGATGCGCGGCGATCCCCTTAAGGGGTAGATGCAGACCGAAACCGATGTCGAAGAAATGGTCTTCACCGCCGGCCTGACCTCACGCCGTCACGTTTAGACCAATTTGCCCCTGAATTTGCCCGGGTGCGCACGCGTCTGGCGTGCCTGCGCCCACAATGAGGTGAGCGCTCGCCGGGTGCGGGCAATTGAAAGTTGCTATAGCGAGCCAGCGAATCAAGCCGGTCCGATGGATTTCGGCTGTCGCTTGCGGTGGGATGTCGGTCGCCGCTCGCGTCCGACCGATTGAGCGAGGGCCCACTTGATCTGGAACTCGATTTCTTCCTCACGAGAGCCCCGCTCGTGCTCGATGCTGAGCGTCGCCGTCGCCGGAATGCGAATGCGCTCGCCGGCGACCTGAAGCCTCACGCGCTCTCCTGCTTCAAGAGCGTCGGCGAGCCTCCTCAGCCGCCGGACAAACTCCTTCGCCGACAGATTTCGTTCAACGTCTCGTCGTCGCCGTCCCATTTCATGCCTCCATCATTCGGGAGCGTTCCCGCCCAAGGCAGATCTCTCCTCCGACAAACCGGCAGCGGGAGTGTGATAGTATTTTGAAAAAGTTCAACCTCAACGCGGGAGCGGAGGTGTCATTGAGCGGCAGTGCGAGCGTGACGAATCCTCCCATGCTGATGTATCGCTCCTTCCGTCCGGAGTGTCGCATTGCTTGTCGGGCCGGACATTATAACACGATCCGATGAATGGACCTGCTCAATTGGACCGACGGAACGCATTGAAAACGCCTGCTGCTCATCGGTTCCGGCGGAGCGAGAGGAGGTGATTTATCGCTCTGCCAGTTTTCGATTGTGACGTGCTTGCGTTCACGGTCGGTGCGCCTTAGACTCTTGGGTCATTACAGGCGAGGTTGGAGGATTTATTTCTCGCCGGTGAGGAAAAAGACAGCCTATGGTTTGAGCGAAAGACCGCCGATTTTCAC
>DATLZR010000138.1 GCA_035573895.1 Blastocatellia bacterium
ACGGCCTCAACTATAGCTGGCAGACAGCTCCGAAAGAGGAGTTAGGACGGCAAAGCATTCAAGTGGACGGCCTCACTCTGGAAGAGCAAACGGCCACCGGGTATCTGAAAGCGCGAGAGCGAGCGGCCCGCGCGGGTAAAATTTTCAATCCTCCGATTGCCTTCTTGCCCATCCGGTCCAGCGAGCGCAGCAGCGTCTATGATGTTGACTGGAACAACCTCGGGCCGCGCATCGGTGCGGCGTGGAATCCCTCGTTCGAGCGAGGGCTTCTCGGACTGCTCTTTGGCAACCGCAAGACGGTCATTCGGGGCGGGTATGCCCTGATTTATGACCGACAGAACCTCGTTCAGAACGTCATTATTCCGACGCTCGGCGTGGCCTTCGCCCAAACGATCAACGTGAGTGCTCCGCCCTGCAATGCCACGGGACCGGGCGGCGCGGGCTGCAACCCGACCAGCTCCAATCCGGCCCTGAGCGTCTTCCGCGTCGGCGTTGACGGCACGATTCCTGTTCCAGCAGTGCCTCAGCGCACGGTTCCTGTTTCGCCGTTCTGGGGAGTTGACAGCCGGGGCAATCTCCTTCTCTTCCCGGAGATTCTCTCCTTCCAGGTAGACCCGCAGATCGAAGCCGGACAGAATCATGCGTTTGACCTGACCTGGCAACGCGAACTCCCCGGGGATACCCTGCTGGAAGTGGGATATGTCAGCCGCTATGCCAGCAAGCTCACGCAGAGCATGAGCTTTGGTCAGGTGCCTTACGTCCATGTGGATCCGGCCTCAGGGCAAAGTTTCGCTCAAGCCTTCGATGCGGTAGCCACTCAACTGCGTAGCGGTGTGGCTCCGGCTAATGTGACGGCACAGCCGTGGTTCGAGAACAATGTTCCCGGAGGCACGCGCGCACTGGCTACGGCACAGGCGTCCAACTTCATCAACGGCAACCTGAACAACATCTTCCTGGCCATTGACCAGAGCCGGATGCGGGCGGGACTGCAGCCGTTCAACAACTACCTGGCGCGCACGCTCTTTCTCCGGGCGAGCACTGGTCGGTCCAACTACAACGCCTTATTCGTCACCCTGCGCAAGCGGATGTCTCACGGTTTGACCTATACGGTGAACTACACCTTCTCTCGCTCGCTCGACCAGATCGGAGTGTGGCAAAATGCGGCCTCCGTCATGCCCAACAACTTCGATCTCGATGCCGAATACGGCCCCTCCCCCTTCGACATCACCCACATGCTCAACGTGACCTGGATGTACGAGCTGCCCTTTGGGCGAGGTCGCTTCTTCAACGTGGGGAATTCCGCCCTCAACAAGATGGTCGGTGGCTGGTACGTCTCGGGGATCTTTCGGGCGCAAAGCGGCGATCCGCTTGTCGTCAATCAAGGGCCGGGGGTCTGGGGCGGAAGCCTGTTCCTCGGCTTTAACTCAGGAGCCATCCCGACAAAGGATCCCAAGTCATTCGGCAACAGCGTTCAGAAAGGCGTCGCTGGCTCAAACAACATCGGCATCAACGGTAATCCCGCGCAGGGCGGCTCCGGCCTCAACATGTTCTCCAATCCCGAAGCCGTCTTCAACAGCTTCCGACGAGTGCTCATCAGCCAGGATGGGCGGGCCGGTCGCTCCAATCCGCTCCGGGGATTCCCCCAGTGGGACCTCAATCTCTCGCTCGGCAAGAGAACGACCGTTACCGAGAGCGTCAACGTCGTCTTCGCCTTTGACTTCTTCAACGTCTTCAACCACGTGGTCTTTTCCAATCCCAGCCTCGACCTGAACAATCCGCGCGGGTTTGGAGTAGTCACTGCGCAGGGCAACTCGCCGCGTCGAATTCAGTTCGGACTCCGCGTGGAATTCTAGCGTCGGGCTCCGTCGCTGAGAGCATCCGCTCGTCGCGGATGCTCTCAGCATCAGGATCGAAGATTTTTCTCCTCGCGCCGGTTTAAGGACAGAAATCCCGATCTTTCTCATCGAGACACACTCTCGCGCTTTTCAATTGCTTCTACCCCTGAGAGCGCCTGCATCATGGCCCAGGCATGCCCGAGGCGTGTACTGCCAGGATACTCATACCAATTGTGGACTGGACGGGGGTGGATTTCGGGGTGATCAGTTCCGATGCCGTAACCAGTCGTTCGCAACTCATGAGGGTTTTTCAAAAGGCAATTGGTATCACTTGCGAACCGCATCCAGTGTGATCCACTGACCGACTCCGCGCTCCTGGGCCTTGCGATAAAGGACACAAGCGGCGGCGACATCCTCGATGGCCAGACCGAGAGATTTGAAAAGCGTGATGTCTGTTGGCGAGGTTCGTCCCGCCACGCGACCGAGGAGAAGATCACCGATTTCTCCCCGAATATGGTCATCGCCGATGGCTCCTTCGGCTTTGGGGATCAAGAAGTCGCCCGCCTCATGGAGTGCCGACTCCCGCCGATCAACGAAGAGCCGAGAGGCGACCACTGCTGCCGTATCCAGTTCGCGGGCCGAGGGCGTGCTTGAGCCGACGGCGTTAATATGTGCTCCCGGCGAGAGCCATTCTCCAGACAGCACCGGCTCGCGCGCTGCCGTCACCGTGCAGATGAGGTCCGCTCCGACGACGGCCTCGCGCGCCGTTGGCACCGGCTCAATGAGGATCTCCCCGTGACTGTAACGCTCGGCAAACGCCTGAGCGTGAGGGAACTGCCGACTCCACACGCGCACTCGCCGAATCCGGCGCACCCGTTGCATGGCCTGGAGATGCGTCCGCGCCTGCACTCCTGAACCGAGAAGCGCCAGATCACCGGCATCCTCACGGGCCAGCAGTCGCGTTGCGACGCCACTTGTGGCCGCCGTGCGAAGGGCCGTAATCGCCGCCGCATCCATGACCGCCCGAAGATGCCCCCGCTCGACATCAAAGAGCAAGACAGCTCCCTGATGCGTATCAAACGCGCTCCCTTCATTGCCGGGGAAGATACTGATCACTTTGACGCCCAGCGCCGGACCGGTTCCCCAATACGCCGGCATCGTGGCCAGAAGACCCCTCTCCTCAGGCAATATCAGAGCACGACGAAGGGGATTAAGAGCCTCTCCTCGCGCCAGAGAAGCCAACGCCTCAGCCATCACCTCGATGCACTCCTCCATCGGCAGAAGCTCATAGATTTCGGACTGGTTGAGAACAAGAACTCTCATCGGTGATCTCCTCGATCAGAGAGTCGGAACCGCCGTACTCGAGCAAAATGCGCCCGCTCACTCCAGCCGCCGCCAGACATACTCCAGCCGCCCGTCAGGCGTTGTGACCTCATAACTCAGACGGTCGGCCACGAGTTTCACGTTTTCGAAGGTCAAGGTCACACCGATGGCTTCGGGAAGAAAGGCAAATGTGGGGAGGATGTGGAGCGTGTTCCCCTCCCTCTGGTATGATCCGGTGGTGGCTTCGAGTCCTCGTACGAGTTCCAGCAATTCCTTCTTGGAATAGTCCGCGAGCGGCTTCCCTCGGGGGAGACGACGACCCGGGGCAAAGACAACGAGAGAGAATCGCGAAGGGGTGAAAAGCATCATCGCCACCCGGCTGAGAGTGTGCCCCGTCGTCAGATTCCTCACGGATTCCAGCAGCCACGCTCCTTCAAGCGACGACGTGCGGGGGCGATTGGGCTCGGACGTCGTCGCTTGAATCGGGCGAAGATTGAAATCGGCCAGTGCCACTTTCCATCCCGTCCGCTGTCGCTCCAGAGCGAACGAAACGAACCCGACATATTCCAGACGAGTCCCATGTGCTGTCATCTGCAACAGCCGCGTCTCACCATGAGCCAGGGCGACCTGACCGATGACGCGCGGGGAGATGTCTCCAAGCTGCCATTCCATGCGGGGGAAGTTCTTCGCATTCACGGTCACACTCTCGATGACGGCATCAATTCCTTGATCGCGTCGGCCCGAACCGATGACCACAACGTCGGCAGCGCACACCTGACGAAGCCCCGCACTATCGCCGGCTTCCCAGGCGCGACGAAACTGCTCGATGACTTTTTTGACGGCTTCCACCGGAGATTCCGGCGCGGGCTGCACCGGTCGGGGTGGTCGGGGACGCTGCCGCTGTCCGAAAGCTTCCGCCGCAGCCGCTGTCCCTACCAGACCAAGAAGAATTACGATTCCACAGACGATTCTCATGTCCCTCTCCTGCACCGACAGACCGTGGAGGAATTCACGCACCAGAGCGCCATCCCTGCTCAGGCTGGCCGATCCAGACGTCGCCGAACCTGCCGCCACACGGTCGGCGAGGCTTGAGTATAGGCGGTGTCCTCACGCTTGATCAACGTCTTCCCGAACCCGTTAACGGAACTTCCTCATCGGAAGCCAGAAGGAATCCGAGGGCTTGCCGTAGAAGCCTTATTCGCAGAGGCGAGATTATCGGGATATTGGCTTGAGCATGGAGGGAGGGGAACGCTCCCCGGCTTAAATGAATGTTAAAAACCTCTTGCCTTATCTTAGCCTTGATGGTAAGCTAGGCGCCGTCCTGCCGCACAAAAATTCAGCTTTTTAACGAGGAGGAACGGGTATGCGGAGCGAGAACGCTTTTTATACCTTGATTATCGCCACCGCGACGAGTTCCCGCTTCTACAAGATCGTGATTCACTACAAGCACTTATATGCGGCCATTCTTGTGACGCTCGTTAGCATCGGACTCCTCGCGGGGGCAGGCGTGTGGGTGGTGAAGAACGTGGCGACTCTTATTCGGTTCCGGCGCGTACAACAGGAGAACCAAACATTGAAAGAACACTACCGAAGTCTTCAGTCGCGCGTGGCCACGTTGGAAGCCGAATCGGCACAGCTCCGCCAGATGGCGAAAGCTCTGGGATTGAACCTCGATGACGCAGCCACGCGGGGGAAGCAGCCGGCAGGAGCGGGAGGCCCGGTGGAGGTTCAATCCTTCGCCCGGGAGATTGAACGGGTCGAATCGGAGATTAAACGGCTTCGCCGTCAACTCGAACAGGAAGCCGTCCGCCTGGCCACGACGCCGATAGGCTGGCCGGTGGAAGGTCCGACGACCGATCGTTTTGGGGTTCGGCGCAATCCCTTCGGTGAGGGCTATGAGTTTCATTCCGGACTCGATCTCAGCGCCAGCTATGGTGAATCGGTCCGGGCCACCGCCGATGGTGTGGTCGTCTACGCGGCTTATCGCTACGGCTACGGCAACCTGGTCGTGGTGGATCATGGCAATGGAATCACGACCTTTTACGGTCACCTCTCCGCCATTCGCGTTCAGGTAGGAGAGTCCGTGCGCCGGGGCACGGTGGTTGGATTAGCGGGAAGTACAGGCCGTTCTACGGGCTCCCACGTCCATTACGAGATTCGCGTGGATGATCGTCCTGTTAACCCGCTTACGTTCTCCGGCAATCCATGAACGCCCGGGCGGCACACAGCAAAACCGGCAGTGCTCCACGCATTCGTCTTTCGCTCGGTGATGTCAGAGGCTGATGATGACCACAAAAAAGGGAAACAGTCTCAGCCGGCGTGCGGCGGCCAACAGGTCCGGGTGCAACCCGCACCCCCAGGCAAAAGAGTAACAGTTACTCCCCCCACGACGTGGACAGCAGAACATCGTGCCTTATGGGCCCGATATCCCCAGAAGATGTCGGGCATTTTTTGAAATAGAGGTCACCCCGGCCTAACACTCTTGGCTCTGGAATCGTCAGAAAGGACGATTCTCTGTCCCCTTGTTTGCGAGAAGCATCGAATACCTGCGCGCCGTCTCTCCGGAATCGCCCAGGATGCCCGTTGCTCTAGGCCCGGAGATGTCGGGCAAAGAACTCCAGCGTGCGCCGCCACGCATCCTCAGCAGCTGATTTGTTGTAAACTTGCGGGCGCGTGTCATTGAAGAAGGCGTGATCCACTCCGGGATAAATGTGAATCTCCGCCTGTTTGCCGAGGCGTTGGAGAGTGGCTTCGAGCTGACGCACCGATTCCGGTGTGACGAATCCATCGCGCTCGGCATAGATGCCAAGAAGCGGAGCCGTTAACTTCTCCAGCTGGGGTTTCACATTCGGATGCCCCCCGTAAAAGACGACGCAGGCACTCACCTGGGGATTCTCGCAGGCCGCATAAAGCGAGAGGGCTCCACCCATGCAGAAGCCGATTGTCCCCACCTTCTTGGGCTGGACCGAGGGGTGATCGAGCAAATACTGGATCGCCCCCCGCAACTCCTTCTCCGCCTCGTCAATTCGCAGCGCCATCATGAGCTTCCCCGCTTCGTCAGGAGAAGTCGTCTGGACGCCATGATAGAGATCGGGAGCGAGCGCGACATATCCGGCGGCAGCAAAACGATCACAGACATCTTTGATGTGATCAACCAACCCCCACCACTCTTGAATGACAACGACTCCCGGTCCCGTGCCGGTCGCTGAGAGATACCCCGAAGCTTTTGTCCCATTGGCCGTGAACTCAACCATCTGTCCCTTCATAGCTCTGGCCCTCCACACTATGACCTGTCACCGGTCCGCCCGGTTCGCCTTCAGTGTAGTGAATGATCACGTCCCGATCAATAGCTGGTCTTCCGAAATGCACCGCAGGGGACATGGAAGGCGGATTGCCTCTTTGCTTCGGATCCCTCCGTGCTCATCTGTGGTGAGATTTTTCATCGTCCCTCGAAGATGGATGGTCCGGGCGAGCGGACAACGGTGAGAGGATGGTTGCGACGACGCACAGGCGTTTGCCCCATCTCCTCCCGCTGGAGAGCACGTCCCGACGCCCCCTCAACAATGGCGGCATCGTCGGTCAGAGCCATTTCTTTCGCTTGAACACGATGAGCATCGAGAGCCCCACCAGCAACAGGACCCCCCACACGGCGGCATATCCCCAACGCCATTCCAGTTCAGGCATATAGCGGAAGTTCATTCCGTAGATTCCCACGATGAACGTCAGCGGCATAAAAACCGTCGCGATGATCGTCAGCACCTTCATGATCTGGTTGAGGCGCGTGCTGAGAGACGAGAGGTAGCTGTCGAGAATACCGGCCAGCATGTCGCGAAAGGTCTCGACCGTCTCGATGACCTGAACGGTGTGATCATAAACATCGCGCAGATAGAGTCGAGTGGCCTCGCCGAAAAGTGTGGATTCTCCTCGCTGGAGCCCTCCGATGACCTCCCGCAGCGGCCACACCGAGCGCCGCAGAAGAATCATCTGGTTCTTGAGCGCATGAATCGTCTGAAGCGTGCGGGGGGTCGGATCGGTCACAACTTCTTCTTGCAGGAGTTCGATCTGATCTCCGATCCTTTCCAAAATGATGAAGTAGGCATCCACCACAGCATCCAGGAGCGAGTAAGCGAGGAAATCGGCTCCCAGATGGCGGATGCGCCCTTTGCCCGTGCGCAATCGTTCGCGCACGGGTTCAAAGACATCGCCGATACGCCCCTCCTGAAATGAAAGGACATAGTGGCGGCCCAGGATGATGCTCACTTGCTCCCGGACGATTCCCTCCTTTTCATCGAAGGAGAGCATCTTCAAGACGATGTAAAGCGCGTCGTCGTACTCCTCAACCTTGGGACGTTGATCGGTGTTGAGGATGTCTTCCTGAACGAGCGGATGCAGGCCGAAAGCATCACCGATCTGCCGGATGAGATCAACCTCGTGGAGCCCCTCGACGTTGATCCATGTCACCGCCGATTCATCGAGGGGCGAGGGGATTTCCGCCGGCGAGGTGATCTCTTTCTCCTCGTACCGCGTCGCGTCGTAGGCGATGAGGGAGAGGGAGATCGGCTCCCGACGCGGCTCGCCGATGTAGACGAGTGTTCCCGGCGGCAGACCGACTTTAGCGGATCGTTTCGTCGCCAGTTTTGATGGCATCGTCGCTCACCTCGCAGCGGGAAATATAGCAGACTTGTCCGGAGGAAACACCCGGCGCCGGCCTCTCCCCGCCACCATTAGAGTGAGTTTTTCGCTCGGTCGAATCCCGGCGAAGGAGCCCTGAGAACGAGGGTTGCTTGACCCCGGATGGGGGGTCCACTAGAATTCCCCGATGAAGCGAGGAGAAAAATGTTTGATCGAATTCTGGCAAAAATCATCGGAACAGCCAACGAGCGATACCTGAAGAAACTCCGGCCAACAATCGAGCGGATCAATGCGCTGGAGTCAGAGGTGGAGAAGTTCACCAATGAGCAACTGAGAGCCAAGACCGATGAGTTCAAAGCCCGTCTGCAGGATGGGGAGACGCTGGACGATTTGCTGCCCGAAGCGTTCGCCGTGGTGCGCGAAGCGTCGCGGCGGACGACGGGGATGCGTCACTTCGATGTCCAGCTCATCGGCGGAATCGTTCTCCACCAGGGAAAGATCGCCGAAATGAAGACCGGCGAGGGAAAGACGCTCGTGGCTACACTGCCGGTCTATCTCAACGGATTGACGGGAAAAGGCGTTCACGTCGTCACGGTCAACGACTACCTGGCCAAGCGGGATACGCTCTGGATGGGACCGATTTATCATCTGCTGGGGTTGAGCGTCGGAGTGATTCAGCACGAGGCATCGTTCCTCTACGATCCGAGCTATAGAAATCCCGATCCTCGACTGGCGCGCCTGCGTCCCTGCACGCGCCAGGAAGCGTATCTGGCCGACATCACCTATGGGACGAACAACGAATTTGGGTTCGACTACCTCCGCGACAACATGAAATACGACCTCAGCGAATGCGTCCAGCGAGGTCACTACTACGCGATCGTTGACGAGGTTGACTCCATCCTCATTGATGAAGCCCGGACGCCGCTCATCATCTCCGGTCCGTCGGAAGAGACCGTCCAAAAGTATTACGATGCCGACGCCGTGGCCCGTCGTCTCACCAAGGGCGTGGATTATGATGTAGATGAGAAAGCCCGAACGGTGGCCTTGACCGAAGCTGGCGTGGAGAAAGCCGAACGGATGTTCGGCTGCGGCAATCTCTACGCGCCGGAGAATATGGACATCCTCCACTGCCTGACGCAGGCGCTCGTGGCCCATAACCTCTACAAGCGCGATTATCATTACATCGTCAAAGACGGAGAGGTCATCATTGTGGATGAATTCACCGGTCGGCAGATGCCGGGCCGTCGGTGGTCGGATGGACTCCATCAAGCGATTGAAGCCAAGGAGGGCGTGCGCATCCAGGCCGAGAACCAGACGCTGGCCACGATTACTTTCCAGAACTACTTCCGCATGTACGAGAAGCTCGCCGGTATGACGGGAACGGCCGAGACGGAGGCGGAAGAGTTCATGAAGATCTACAATCTCGACGTGGTGGTGATCCCCACGCACCGGCCCATGATCCGCACCGACTATCCCGACCTCGTTTTCCGCACGGCGGAGGAGAAGTGGAATGCGGTGGTAGAAGCCATCAGCGATTGTTACAAGCGGGGACAGCCGGTGCTGGTGGGAACCGTCTCCATCGAGAACTCGGAGATGCTCTCCAAGCGGCTGAAGAAGCTGGGCATTCCTCACAACGTGCTCAACGCCAAGCCGGAGAACGCCGAACGCGAGGCCGAGATCGTCGCCCAGGCCGGACGCAAGCGAGCGATTACGATCGCCACCAATATGGCCGGTCGAGGAACGGATATTCTGCTCGGAGGCAATCCCGAATTCCTGGCCAAAGAATTCCTCAAAAAAGCCGAGATTAATCCCGAAGAGGCAACGCCCGAACAATGGCGCGAAGCCTATGAGAAAGCCAAGCGCATCACCGAGGCCGAGCATCAAGAGGTCGTCAGTCTCGGTGGGTTACACATTCTCGGCACCGAGCGTCACGAATCCCGCCGCATTGATAATCAGCTTCGCGGACGCTCGGGACGGCAGGGAGATCCGGGTTCCTCGCGGTTTTACCTCTCGCTGGAAGATGATCTCATGCGAATTTTCGCCGGCGATCGCGTGCGGGCCATCATGGATCGTCTCGGCGGATGGCCCTACGGCGAGCCCATCGAATCGAAGATGGTGACGCGAGCCATCGAGCGGGCGCAGAAAGCGGTCGAGGCCCACAACTTTTCCATCCGCAAGCACCTGCTCGAATACGACGATGTGATGAACAAGCAGCGCGAGACCATCTACGGGTTGCGCCGCCAGTTGCTCGAAGAGACCGATCAGCGCGAGTACATTCTGAGCCTGGCCGAAGACCTGCTGGACGACATCCTCGATCACTATCTCAATCCCGATGTCAGCCCACAGGAGTGGGACTATAACGGACTGAAACTGGAGTTGCGCCACATCTACGGCTTCGATATCGAGGCCGAGGTGCCGGACTATACCCAGCTCGGTCGGGATGAACTCAAGGAAGTCATCTGGCCCAAACTCCAGGCCCGGTACGAAGAGAAAGAAATTCTGCTCGGTCGAGAGGCGCTCCGGTACTATGAGCGGGTGATCATGCTCACGATCGTTGATCAGCAGTGGAAGGATCATCTGCTCGTGCTGGATCATCTCAAGGAAGGGATCGGGCTGCGCGGCTATGCTCAGCGGGATCCGCTCGTCGAATACAAGAAGGAAGCGTTCACTCTGTTCGAGGCTATGCTCGATCGCATTGATCGAGAGACGATCCGCTTCCTCTGGAACCTCCAGGTGAGCGCCGAGGCCGCTCCCCGCGAGCGATTGGAGCGCCGTCGCCGACCACAACGCGTCCAATATGTGCACACCAGCGCGAGCGCCACGGCCGCTGCTCGAGGTGAACCGGAACGCCCCAAAACGATTCGCCACGAAGGCCCGCGCATCGGCCCCAACGATCCTTGCCCCTGTGGCAGCGGCAAAAAGTACAAGAAATGCCACGGCGTCGGATGAATTGACGCGGAGACGGCACTTCCCCCGTAGCGGAGGTCCCCCGGAAGGCACACAACGTGCTCCTGCGACGCAAGAGCAGGTGAAGAACAAGGGGACGTCGGTTCAACTGGAAAGGCGCCTCTTCTCCGTAGAATGAGTACCACCGTATGGCGGAGGCAGGAATCCTCTCCGAGGACGACCGGGGGGAGTTCATCGAAGGGAGAAATTATCACGACGAGTCCCATCGGGAGTCGCCGCGCCGCCTGTGTGATGCGATTGAATACGCTCGCTCTTTCAAAGACAGGTCGGTGCGGCAGCCGTCGTGAGCGTACAGGTCCGATAGCTGAGGAGCTTTTTCGGAGCCGCAGCCGGATATTGCCCTTTTGAAGATACGGTGAGGATTTTTATGCCGGTTGACGACGTTTTGTTGGTGATCGAGGGGCCAAGACATCGAGCCCCGTGATCGAGAGGTCAAACTGGGATTGTACGGACGGAGCGGAATTCCCGAAGTGTGGCACTGGTGGACCCTGCCGACACAGTATGTTGAAGTGTACCGCCAGCCCCATGAAGGAGTTTACCGGCAGCTTCAGCGGGTCTCTGGCCAAGCGGAACTGCGCCCGCACTGACTTCCCCAGCGTGCCATTTGAGCGGCCGAGATCCTCTGTGAGAGGAACCACTGTTCCCCCGTCACGCACACCCGCACGCGTTCCGGCCACGGGACTGCCGGGGCGTGACGCCGTGCGCCTTCCCCATTCAGGGGAAGACGACTCATGCCCGCCACGCGGTCGCCGGGGGCGCCCTCATGCCGGATCATCCCCGGAGAGAATCTCTGTAGAAGACGAGCACACGAACGGCCCTCTACCAGTGCCACACCTGGTCGTATCCGGCGAAGAGCTTGGGCAGTTCCTTCCGGCTCACCATCTCCACTCCGCCGATGAGTTCCTCCGCACTGATGCCGCGCTCAGCCAGATCCTCCCGGACCAGGTAAACTCTCGTTCCCTTGCCGACGAGCTTGGCGACATCTTCGTCCAGGCGAGGTGGCTGCGTTTGTCGCTTCTCGCCAAAGGCGAGCCCCGACGCATCCTGCCCCTTCACGGCGTAGTTGACCGCATTTCCGCGCAGCAGAATATCAATGTCCGCCCCCGCTCCCTTCATCGCATGGGTAAGCCAGATGATGGTGTCATCCTGTTCTTCGAGCGTCGCTCGATAGGCAGTCTCGACGATAGATAGCACTTTCTTGCTCATCCCTTTCCTCCTTGCCGTTCGCCTCTGAGGGATTATCCGATGACCGCCTCAGAGGGAGCGACCGCTACTTGGTTGGAATCACCAGGGTGTTATCCGATTCGTTGACGAACTTGACGAAATCGGCGGGACTCCCCCGTCGAGGCCCTTCGATCCAGTCTCCCGCTCCGCGTTCGTCAACGCAGAGCCCGCACTGCACCCAATCTAGAGTCACTCCCCGGCGGGCGGCCTCGGCATAGAGCGCCGCGACCCAGTCCTTCGGGTTCGGATGATCCTCCTCCTCGACCGTCCGACCGTGAACCGCATTGGCATGGGGTTGCTGTTTGGCAAAGGGAATGTAAACGGCTCCCTCATAGGCAAACACATTGACGTTGTACCCCCGCCGAAGAGCCGCATCAATGAGGCGGAGCGCCGTGGTTGATCGAGCATTCTCATAGGGCGCATCCATGATGGCAAAGGTCAATGTCTTTTTGTCAGCCATACGTCCCTCCTCAGAAAATAGCCCGCAAAATACGCGGACTGCTGCCCCGGATGAATCATCAGCGGGCACTTTTCATCCGCGGGCGATTCTCATTTTTCATCGTTTCCGGGCGGAGTCCCCGCTCCATGGAAACAGAAAACAGCCGCAGATTTCTCCGATTTCTCTGCGAGAATCGGTGCAACCTGTTGTGACTTCTTTTCCATCGTTTCCCGGCGTTGCGACAACAGGACGAAGAACTCCCCTCAAAAGAGCCATAGACCGATTCTTCAGTGCGAGTGCATGTTCCCGAGCACTGCCTCATAATCATTTCCTGCACCGCCTCCACTCAGCACCGGTCATCGGAAAGGCCGAGATCGGATGCAGGCTGTCAGTGCCAGAGGGCCTTACACCCCTCGGCCAGACGATCAATGACGACATCAATTGGTGCCGGTTGCACGCCGGCGACAAGACGGTCCGTCCGGATTCCTCGTTCCCGCAGCGAGAAGTCATCGGCCAGTACGGTCACACCGGCCGAAGCGAGCCGGGCGATCATATCCGAACGAGCACTGGGCCGAGCGGCCAGGACACCGTTTTGCACGAGGAAAAGCGTGACCTCATTGCCTTCCCGGACCAGGGCTTCCGCCAAATCGTAGAAATAACCGACATCATTGGACTCAAAGGGATCACGCGACTCAATCAAAAGATATTTCGCCATTGGCCTCCTCCTTCGCTCGCCCGGGCTGGCCGGGCGAAGTGATTCTTCAGGCCCGTCCTCTTGTTACATTCACAAACAGGGGAATGGGCTTCCGCTTTGCGAGAGCACTTGTCGTGTTCTGATGCGGCAATCAAGGTTCAGCCGCTTGACGATGAAGCCACGTTGCGAGAGCGTTTGTTGCCTCATGTTCCTCACCACTGATGAGGAAGCAAAAGTTTACCGCCATTTTCTTGTCTGTCAAGGTCTCCTCTGGAAAGTGAGGGCACAGAGGAGGCTGAAGGAGAAAACAAACCCGGCGGCGAGAGGGCACTTACCGCGCCCCATCACCGGCGCGCGTCATGAGGGCTCCTTTTTTGAGCCAGCGGGATGATGACATACTGCCGGTTATGCCGTTGACCGTGACTGAGCCAACCTTCGTCTGAAAACGACCCTTCCTGATCAGGATTGAAGAACGTAAGTGGGCGGGCATAATCCGGATCAGGCGCGAGGCTCGACGTGGATAGTATCAACAATCGCCACGATGGTGCAGTCGGTGGGGACTTCGCGCGGCAGAAAAGGAAAGGAGGATTCCCGCCCGCGACACCAAAAGACGATTTCTCCGGCTCCGGCCCCGACGGCATCGAGTGCGATCAGCGGTTTCCCCACCGGGACGGCGTCCACCGTAATGGGTTGAATCACCAGCATCTTCAATCCGGTGAGGGTCTCATTTTTGGCCGTACAGACCACGCGCCCGATGACTTTCGCCAGTTGCATCGTGAGCTATCCTGTCGGTGGGGATTTCGTCTTCTGCTCCAACCGTGAGCCGGGCACAAGCGCCATCATCAAAGCCTTCAGGCGGGAGAGCCCTTCCCGGTCGGGAAGGGCTTTGTCGAATGTAATTTCGACAGGTCTCCCTCAGGCTCGTCCCGGCGAGCCCCATTTGGCCTGAAACTCCTCGGCCGAGAGTGTGTACCAGTCAACGTTTTTCTCCTTGAAGCTCGCCCACTTCTCCGGCAGTTCATCCTCGGGGAAGATGGCTTCCACCGGGCAGGCCGGCACGCAGGCTCCACAGTCAATGCACTCTTCCGGGTGGATGTACAACTGCTCGATCACCTCATACAAGGACTCGTTCTTGGTGGGGTGGATGCAATCCACCGGGCAGACATCCACACAGGCGGTATCTTTGGTCCCGATGCAGGGTTCGGCAATGACGTACATGACGCATCCCTCCTGATGACAATTAGGCCTTCACCGAAGCCGAGCATTGCGGGCAGGGACAAAGCTCTCGCAACCGGGTGAAGGGATAGATTCCCGTGTCATGACCATCGCTCCAGGAAAAATGCAAGGCATAGCGCCCGACCAATTCGACGCTGACAATCGCCAGATCCGGGGGGACCGAGTCGGGATCGAGTCGGGGCTGTCCGCTCCATTCGTCCACGCAGAGGGCGCACTGGCAGTGCTGACGGAGGTACTGCGCCGCATAGGTGCTTGTGTGGTCATCGCTCCAGGTGATGGCGAGCTGCGAGCGACCGAGCTTTTTGATCTCACGGGGTTCGGAGCGAGCGGGAGCACCGACCATATGTCCCTCGGTCAAACGGGAATTTCGACGATCTGCAGCGGAGCTGCTCGATAGTTCTGAATACTGATCTGAGCCGCCAGCCGCTCAGCAATCTCTCGGTACGCCCGACCCGACGGAGAGTCCGGTTCGGCGAGGACGATCGGCGTGCCTTGATCGGCGTGCAGGCGGATCTTCACATCGAGGGGAATCTCGCCGAGAAAGGGGATGCCCAGGGCTTCACTGGCCGCGCGAGCCCCTCCATGTCCGAAGATATCCTCGCGGGCTCCACAGTGCGAGCAGATGTAGTAGCTCATGTTCTCGATGATGCCGAGAATGGGAATGTGGGTCTGCTCGAACATGCGCAGCGTCTTCATCGAGATCGTTAATCCCACGTCCTGCGGCGTCGAGACGATGACGGCACCGGTCACCGGCACCGACTGCGCCAGAGTGAGGTGGACATCGCCTGTTCCCGGAGGCAAATCGGCGATCAGGTAATCGAGGTCGCCCCAGGCCACATCGAAGAGGCATTGTTGCAGCGCCTTATGCGCCATCGGCCCCCGCCAGATCAGAGGCTTATCGCCGGGAACAAACAATCCCATCGAGACGAACCGAACGCCATGCTGCTCCAGCGGGATGATGCGATTGTCCTTCACCTGAACGTCCCGGCGGAGTCCCAGCATGATGGGGATCGTCGGGCCGTAGATGTCGGCATCCAACAATCCCACGCGCGCCCCGGCCATGGCCAGGCCCACGGCGACATTCGTCGCCACGGTGGATTTCCCCACGCCGCCTTTGCCGCTACCGATGGCCACGATGTTGCGGACACCGGATAGAGCCGTTTTATCTAACCCGGTGTGGGGATGCACCTCCGCCGTCAGAGTGACATGAACGTCGCTGACGCCGTCCAGACGGCGCACGGCTTCGCGGGCCTCCTCGCGCAGCCTCTCGCGCACGGGACATGCCGGTGTCGTCAGATTGATGTCGAACCGGACGGTTGAACCATCAATCGTGAGATTTTTGACGAAGCCGAGCGTCACGATGTCCTTGTGCAGGTCAGGGTCTTTAACCTGGCGCAAAGCTGCGAGGACATCGCTCTCGGTCACTTTTTTCCCGCTCATTCTTCTCTCCGAAAAAGTGATGAAGGATTTCCCGCCCTGGCACGGTCACAGACCCGAAAGTCCGCGCTCCTTATTCACCGCTTCGGGACTGCCGCAGGGGACAGGGGCGACTCTCGGATCCCTGGCCTACACCGTGAAGCTGCTGCCACAGCCGCAGGAACCGGTCGCGTTGGGGTTGCGGAAGGTGAAGCCCGAGCCCATCATCGTCTGCACGTAATCAATCTCCACGCCATTGAGATAGCGCTTGCTCAGCGGATCAACGAAGACGCGAATGCCGTTTGTCTCGATCACCTCATCATCGCTTTCGGGGCTCTCGTCGAGCGCCAGATCGTACTGGAATCCCGAACAGCCGCCGGGGATCACGCGCACGCGCAATCCGACGGAGCCGTTGAGATTCTCCGCTGCGATGAATTTCTTGATCTCAGCGGCTGCTGCATCTGTGATTGTGAGTACCATAACGTCATCATCCTCCTCGATGAAAGTAGGTTCCCAATGTTATCAGCTTCCCCTCGAATAGGCAACATTTTTGTTAAAAAAAGAGAGTTGGCTGAGCGCGGCCCTCGTGCTACAATGACGGCAGCCAAAAATTATGGAGCTGGCCATCGCGGGTTATCGGTCAACGCGGCTGCAGGTTTTGCAGGTGCTCAAGCGACGGGGTGGGGCGACGGTATCAGACCTCGCCCGTGAGCTGTGCCTGTCGGGCGTCAGCCTGCGGCGTCATCTCGATTTGCTTGAACGTCATCACCTCGTTGCCGCGCGCGTGCAGGGAGGCCGTCGGGGGCGACCGGCTAAAGTCTATCACCTCACCGAGGAGGCCGAGTGGTTCTTCCCTCAGCGCTATAGCCAGTTCGCCATCAGCTTGCTCGAAGCGGTGAGGGAACAATTCGGCCCTCGCGCCGTTGAGGAACTTCTCCGCCGTCAAACCAACACCCTGATTCGACAGATGAAACCGCGCCTGGCCGGGAAATCCCTCAAGGCCCGCGTGGAGACTCTGGCCGACCTGATGACCGAGATGGGATTTCTCGCCAGCTCCGAGCAGATTAACAGGGGACAATTTTTGCTCACGCAATGTCACTGTCCGCTGGCCCGCGTGGTGGCTGTGTGTCCCGCCGTCTGCGATCAAGAACTGCGCATGCATGCGGACCTTCTCAAAGCCCAGGTCACGCGCTGCTGTTTTATCCGCGAGGGGGGTGATGCCTGCCGCTACCTCATCGAGGCCCCTCGTTGCCGGTCTCGCATGAGATGACGCACAGGGAGTCGGTCATTTACGGAATCTCGCCCGTCACCGAGGCGCTCCAGGCCCATCCCCACCAGGTGAACAAAATCCTCGTTGCCGCTGGAGTTCGCTCGAAGCGCCTGGCGCACATCATTGAGCGTGCCCGTTCCGCCGGTATTCCCGTCCACCTTCGGGAGCGCGATCATCTCGCCCGGCTCCTCGGTCATGCGCATCATCAAGGGGTCGTCGCTTTTTTAGCTCCTCGCTGCTACGCACGCGCGGAGGATATTCTTCACGCCCTCGGCCCCGATTCGCTTCTTGTCGTGCTGGACGAGGTCGAAGACCCGCGCAATCTCGGAGCGATCATCCGAACGGCTCACTGCGCCGGAGTTGATGCGGTGGTGCTTCCCGCGCGCCGGGCCGCCGGTGTGACCGAGACGGTGGCGAAAACGTCGGCCGGAGCCGTCGAGTATACTCCTGTCGCCCGCGTGACGAACCTCGTTCGGTTTCTCCGACAGCTCAAAGACCAGGGCGTTCGAGTCCTGGGCGTGGAAGCGGAGGGGAAGACCCCCTATACGGAATCCCTCTATGACGGGCCGGTGGCGCTCGTTTTCGGCAGCGAAGGATATGGTCTCCGTCGGCTGGTGAAGGAGACGTGCGATCTCCTCGTTTCGATCCCCTTGAGAGGCCGCATCTCCTCGCTCAACGTGTCGGTGGCCGTCGGAATCGTTTTGTTTGAGGCTCTCCGTCAACGCTCCCTCCCCGGGCAGGCTCAGTAAAGGGGCAGGACCGGCTGACGCGCTTGGGGCACCTGAGCGAGAACGGTTCGATTGCTTTCTATCTTGCTTGGGAAAACGGGCCGGGCTAGAATCACCTCCTTGCACACTCTCAGCGAGGAGCAACTATGAGACAGATGATCACTTTCGCCGTGATCTGCGCGATCACGGGACTCAGCCTTCCCTCGGTGGGATGGGAACAAACATCCGTTTGGGCTCAGGGTCAGTCCTCATCGCCACCCCCGCAACCGGCATCTCCGACGACCACCGTTCCCATCGGGCGCATCGCAGTCATCAACACCAATGCCTTCTATAACGAACAAGAAGGCATTCACCAACTGGTGCAACAGATCAAGCGCGTGGAGGAAATGTTCAAGGACCGGCGGGCCGAACTCGAAGCCCTGGATCAGCGCGTGGCCAGCCTGCAACGGGAATTGGAGACGCAAGGTCCGAATCTGACGCCGCAGGCGCGCGCCGACAAGCAGGATGCTCTGGAACAGCTCCAACGGGAGTTTCAGCGCAAGAAGGAAGACTTCGACCGGGATTCCCAGCGGGCGCTCCGCGATGCGATCGCTCCGATTCAAGAGCGCGTGCGCGTTTTCCTCGACACCTATGCGAAGACGCGGGGGATCACCATCGTTCTCGAAGTAGCCAATCTGGCGCAGGCGGGCGGACTGGCTTACGTTGATCCGGCCACCGACATCACCCGGGACTTCATCGCCGAGTACAACAAAGCCAATCCGGTGACGACCCCGCCGGCCGCGTCCGGTTCGACTCAGGGAGCGACCACCTCTCAACCCAAGACTAATCCCCCGGCGAAAAAACCCTAGTGCGGAAACAGTGCGGGTCTTTTGAGGGGAAGGAGATCGGTCGCCTGTGCGTTGAACGGAGGTGAACCTCAGAAGGCGAGGGAGTCAGCACGGTGGAGACCATCTTTGACATCGTTCGCATCCAGCAGTTCCTGCCCCATCGCTATCCGTTTCTGCTCGTTGATCGCATCATCGAGTTCGAGCCGAAAAAACGCATCGTCGGCATCAAGAACGTGACGATCAACGAGCCGTTCTTCCAGGGTCACTTCCCCGGAGCCCCGGTGATGCCGGGCGTGCTCGTCATCGAAGCGATGGCGCAAACGGCGGGCGTACTCATGTATCATGAGGTGAGCGATGCCTCGAACAAACTCGTCTTCTTCACGGGAATTGACAATGCCCGATTCCGTCGTCCGGTCATCCCCGGGGATACGCTGCGGATGGAGCTGACGGTTTTGAAGCTGCGGTCGCGCTACATTCGGCTGCGCGGGGAAGCCTATGTGGAGGATCAGCTCGTGGCGGAAGCCGAGATCTCCTCTTCGCTCGTGGATGTGAGCGCCGTGAGGAAAAATGCAGCGGCGTTGCAGGCGGCTCCGCTTGACCCGGAGCCCTGACGGGCCGATCGGCCCACACTCATTGGTTGGCCGAGAGGGGCTCAGGAACTATGACAGCCGTTATTCATCCCACGGCTCTGGTCAGCCGTCGAGCCGAACTGGGCAACGACGTGGTCGTCGGTCCCTATTCGATCATCGGCGATGACGTCATTGTGCATGATGGCGTGCGCATCGCCTCCCACTGTGTGATCGAGGGCCCCACGGAAATCGGCAGGGAGACGGTCATCTTCCCCTTCGCCTCCATCGGGCAGATCCCTCAGGACCTGAAATACCGGGGCGAACCGAGCCGCGTCGTCATCGGCCAGCGCAATCGCATTCGCGAATATGTCACGATCCATCGCGGGACCGAGGGCGGGGGCGGCGTCACCGTCATCGGCGATGACAACCTGCTCATGGTTCAAGCCCACGTCGCTCACGACTGCCGGGTGGGCAATCATGTCATCATGGCCAACGGGGCCTCGCTCGCGGGTCACGTTATCGTCGAAGATCACGCGACTCTGGGGGCCTATGTCGGAGTGCACCAGTTCTGTCGCATCGGGAAGTACGCCTTCATCGGAGCCTACGCCGTGGTGGTGAAAGATGCCCTGCCCTACGCTCTGAGCGCCGGGAATCACGCCCGTTGCTATGGCCCCAATCGCGTCGGTCTGAAACGAAAGGGATTCACGCCCGAACAACTGCGCGCCATTGATCGGGCGTTTTATCTCCTGCTGGCGGCCAAACTCAACACGTCGCAGGCGCTCGAAGCCCTTCGGCGAGAACTCGGCACCGTTGCCGAGATTCAATATCTCATCGAGTTTATTGAAACGTCTAAACGCGGTGTGGTGAAATAAGACCCATCCCGACGCCCTCCGCACGCGCGCGACAATGTCGGCAAACCGAGAGGATGAAACCCGACGATATGGAATGATTGCCGGAAATGGACGATTCCCCTTCCTCGTGCTGGAGGGGGCCCGGCGACAGGGCGTGGAGATGGTCGTGGCCGCCATCCGCGAGGAAACGTCCCCGGAGATCGAACATCACGCCCGCCGCGTCCAGTGGATGGGTGTGGGTCAACTGGGAAAACTCCTGCGCTTCTTTCACCGGGAGGGCGTGACGCACGTCATTCTGGCCGGTCAGGTCAAGCACGTTCAAATCTTCGGACCGGCGCTTCCCGATCTGCGCATGGTGCGAGTGCTTGCGCGCCTGAGCCGGAAAAACACCGACAGCCTCATCGGCGGCGTCGTTCAGGAACTCGAGCGCGAAGGCTTCACCGTGGTTGACTCCACTCTCTTCATTCGTGATCTGCTGGCGGGAACCGGCGTGCTCACGAAGCGTTCTCCCTCACCGGCTGAGGAGCAGGATATCGCCTTCGGCCTCGCGGTCGCCCGAGAAGTCG
>DATLZR010000139.1 GCA_035573895.1 Blastocatellia bacterium
CCCGCTGACGATAGCCAGTGAGCCAACGATCAGATCGTCGCTGCCATCGCGGTTGACATCGCCCGCCGCAAGAGATCCACCAAAGGCATCGTTACGAGCAGGGGCAGGAGCCTGCAGTCTCCGATCGGATGTGGAATCGAAGGGGTTGCCGCCGAGGAAGATATACACCTCGCCCGGATCACTCTGAGCCGAGAAGAGGGATCGGGTGAGTCGTGGATGAGGGGTCCCGACGATGACATCATCGAATCCATCGCCGTTGACATCGCCCGATGTAACGGCTGCTCCGAATCCGCTACTCGGGAGGGGAGCAGGCAGGCTCAACGCAGCATCCACTGTGGGATCAACCGTCGAGCCGCCCAGGAAGACATAGGTCCGTCCGGATTCCTGAGCACCACCCGCATCTTCATTCGGAGCCCCGACGATGATGTCGGCGAAAGGATCGCCGTTCAGGTTTCCCACGGCCACCGAATTGCCGAACGCACCCCCTTCCTGCGGTGCAGGCGAGAGGAACGAAGCGGTGAGAGTTCCGCTGAAGGAGCGGCTTCCGGAAAAGAGGAAGACTTCTCCCGCCTGCCGTCGGCCTCCAACGCGCACATTTTCAGCTCCGACGACGACATCATCAATGCCGTCGCCCGTGACGTCTCCCGCCGCGAGCGACCAGCCGAAATGCGCCAGCGGATTGAGTCCCGAAACCTGGAGCGTGGCGTCGGCTTGAGCGTCAAGCAGAGTACCGCCGAAAAAGATATAGACGGCGCCGGTTCCGTTATCGGTGCCCCCATTGGCGAAGAGAGCGCTGACGATAATGTCCTTTTGCCCATCGCCGTTGACGTCTCCGATGGCGATGGACCAGCCAAATCGCGCGCCGCCTTCGGGCGAGGGCGCTTGCAATGTCAAATCGGGCGACGTATGCGGCGGTGCGCCTCCAGAAAAGACGTGAACCACACCCGCTGCATTTCGGCCACCGACGCTGGTGAGCACCGATCCGGCCACAACATCGGCGATTCCATCGCCCGTGACATCACCGCTGGCCAGCCCAAAACCGAAACTGCCATCGGGATTGGCCGGTTGCAGGATGATGGGCGATTGGAACTGCCCCCTCGTCGTTGAAGGAAAGAGAATCGCACCAACAGCCATGAACACTATTCCGACGAAACATTTTTTCATCCACATATACTGCCTCCACAGTCAATCAACGCCGCGTGGGCCGAGGGTCGCCTTGCGCCCCCCTTTCCTCTGACAGGTTGTTCCGAGAATTTGGGGGTCCTACAACAAAAGAGCCTCAGCGTGTGCACCCTCGGCTCGCTCCGAGCTACCTCCTTCCCTGCGACGCGACGACGATCACAGGAAGGTTTGGAAATCGGTGGGTAACAGCCCGGCAAAAGGTCCAAGGCAGAGCAGCACCAGCGGCGGGAAGATCAAAAAGAGGATGAGACAAACCTGAGGCCAGAGGATAGAGCCCACTGCCAGCACGAGCGGGGACAACAGCCCAAGACTTACGAGCTTCTTCATAACAAATCCTCCGATGGATTTTTTCGACTGCCCCATCATACAGACGATTTCAGGCACGGTCAAGAAAAGAATGGACCACCGATGCAGCAGTTGGCGGTTCCATCCAATGCCAATCAGGCGGTGCAAAAGGAGCTCCTGCGTCGGCTCGAGGTATCATGTTCGCCATCGAATGAATTCAGCCGAAGGGCAAATAAGCCTCTGACCGCCCCGATGGTCGGTGCCACGGTTGACCACCGACCCGTCGCCTGTTAAGCTCGTTGAGCTTTCAGCGGCAGCAAGGTGAGGATCCGATGACTGAGACATCACAGATCAAGGCCCTGGTTCAATTCCTTGGCACCTTGAAACGGGAGCGGACTCTTCATACAGTGATCCTCTTTGTCACCTCGCACTGCAATGCCAGGTGCCGCACCTGCTTTTACTGGCAGGACCTGAACCGTCCCGGAGACTTGACCTTCGATGAACTGGCTGAGCTGTCACGCACCATGCCTCCCTTCACCCAGCTTCTGCTCAGCGGCGGTGAACCCACTCTCCGTGAAGACGTGCCGGAAATCGTCCACCTCTTCTCCGTCAATAACGGGATTCGCAGTCTCAATTTCCCGACCAATGGGCTCAAGCCCGAGCGCACGCGGGAGTTCATCCGTCGCTTTCTCGAAGAGAACCCCGGGCTGACGGTTTATCTGAATTTCTCCGTTGACGGATTAGAAGCAACGCACGATCGGGTGCGGGCCGTGCCCGGCAACTTCCGCAAGGCGGAGGAAGCGATCCAGTTGGTTCAACCGCTTCGCTCTCGATTCGGCCACCGCCTCTGGGTGGGGATTAATTCGGTCATCTGTCGAGAGAACTACCGTGAATTGATTCCTTTGGCCGAGTATTTCCTGGAGAAGGGATGGCTCGACGGGCATTACTTCCAGATCATCCGCGGTGATCCGCTCGATCCCACCCTGCTGCCGATCCCGGCGGAGGATTTGCGCCTGCTTTATCGTGAGATCACCCGCATCCAGCAAATCTACGCCCAAAGGGCGTTTGCCAATGACCATCGGGCCGCACGCTGGTTCAAGCAGATGATTTACGTGGGAACGTTCGCCTTTCATCATCGGGTGCAACTGGCCAATTACGTCTCCCATCGTCCGTGGCCGATGCCCTGCACGGCGGGGGAGACGTCTCTCGTCATTGACTACAATGGCGATGTCCGTGCTTGCGAACTGCGAAACCGGCTGGGGAATTTGCGCGACTACGGCATGAATTTCTCCGCCTTTTGGGAATCGGCGGTACGGCAACAAGAGCTTCGAGCCATCGCCGAGGAGAAATGCTTTTGCACGCACGTGTGTTTCCTTCATGACAGCCTGCGATTCTCTCTGAAAGCGCAGCTCGTTGGCATCCCCTTGAGTTACCTCCAGCGGCACCGTTTCTAACTCCGCCACGATGACAATTTCAACCTCCTGTGGCGAGCCCGAGCGTATTCCTGTGCGCTTCGGCAGATCGGCCAAGCACACGGCGGCTGCACGCTGAAGAATCGCAGAAACAGAACGCAGCAGCCGGGGCTGTCGGCGCCTTCCAAAGATTCGCCGGTCAAGCGGCGAACGAGGGTCTATCAACGAGAAGCACGGGAGCGAGGGAAATAGCCGCGCCGGGCAATCACCCGTAGGTCCCCCTTCTCTTTCTTTGCCCGATCGCTCACGATGAGCTTAATCTCCCGAAACCGACGATCCGACGCCGGAGGCGGGTAATAACCGAGCGTGTAGCGCGTTCGTAATAGCTCCATCACCTCGACGAACATTTTTCCCACTTCCTCGTGACGGGAACTGACGGCCACGCCGCCGGTTCGCTCGGCGTAATATTTGGCGCTTCCCGTGATCGGGGAGACCCGGCGCAACAGCTTAACAGCGATCAGCAATGCTCCGGCGACGGGATTGGCGGCGGTGAGGGCGGCCGTGGTTCCATAGTTAATGGCCTTGAGGGCCGTTCGCGCGTAGCCCACAACAAGAGCGCACAATGTCGTGCCTCCTTCGTAAAGCTCTCGCAGAACGACATCACGGGGCGGTCCGCCACGCCACCAGCTCGTATCCATGTCATCGGTCACCATGATGATGGCTCGGCGTTCAGTCGGCCCGGTCCTCTTGCGCAGGTAGCGCGCGGCTTCGTAAATCCCCAGATTGATGAATGTGGCCGCTCCGACGTCAGCGGTCTCGCTCCAGATATTTTCCAGACGATCGGCGATCACTGCGCGATCGGTCGTCAGCTCGGCAACCAATTTGGGTTTACTGGCGAAGATCATGAGGGCAACTTTATCCTCCGGCTTCAGTTTTGCCAGAGCATCGAGCGCCGCCTGTTGGATCTCGTCAATGATCGGCTGGACGCTGCCGCTCACGTCAACCAACAGAACAACCGAAAGGGGAAGCTCCTCACGGCTGAAATAGGTGATCTCCTGCTTCTTGCCGCTCTCGAACAACACGAAATCATCGCGCGTGAGGTCTCCGACCACAGTGTTCGTCTTCTTGCTGAGGACAAGAGCATCAACCAGGATGAGATTCGTCTCCAGCGTGATGGTGGGCTGCTGTCCCAATCCCGATCCAGCAAGGGTGACCAGGAGAAACCCGACGGCAATCCGTCTCAAGTGAGGGCGTGCTCTCATAGGCGCCTCCGTCCTCCGCCGATGTTTCTTCCGGGCCAGTACAGACGAGTCACCGAATTCCGTCCGAGTGGGACAGGGCAGCCGTTTGCACTGAGCTTCTCACCGATTGATCCGCGCGCGCTCATGATTTTCCCCGGATTTTCCCGTACCGACCCTTTTTATCCGGCGAAAATTTTACTGTCGCCGCCGTTAAGATTTCGTTAGACGGAGATTAAAAACGAGACCGACACTGTCTCCCTTGCCTGCGTCCTTCCTCCCGCGAAGATGAGGGCGCATGGCAAACGAACCATTGACATCACCGGCGTCATCGAGATGACATGTGAGAAGCGATCCCACGGGCGCAGACCGGCGACACTGATTCCCCTGTCATCCTTCCCGCTCGGTTTCGCTTTATCCTCAGCTCGCTTTCGGAGGCCCCTGCGCGATTCGGCCTCTTCCGAGCGCCCCACCACGAGGGGCTTGCTAGACCGTGCTTTGAACGACAGCCTCTTCCTTTGGCTGTCGGGTTCTCTTTTTCCGTGACGATGTCGCTCGGGCCGTCTTCTTCTCCTGAGCCTGTCCCGGGCGATTGAAGAGATCTTCGACGAAAACCAGGCGCAGAACCTCGTCAATGGTCTCGACGGGGATGAACTCCAGATCGGCCCGCACTTCAGGTTGAAGTTCTTCGAGGTCCTGCAGGTTGTGTTTGGGCAGGATGACGCGCTTGATGCCGGCCCGACGCGCCGCCAGGACTTTTTCTTTCACTCCCCCGATGGGGAGGATGAGACCGGTGAGGGTGATCTCGCCGGTCATGGCCGTATCCGCCCGAACGGGACAGTTCGTGTAGA
>DATLZR010000140.1 GCA_035573895.1 Blastocatellia bacterium
TTCAGAAGATGGTCTCTTTTTACCTTTGCTCGGTGTGATCGTTGGGCCGGACTCCACTGCCTGAGAGGGCGCATGTTTCTCAGCTTTCTTCTTCTTGTGCTTCGTTTTGGTCTCAGGCGCCGTCGTTTGGGGGGACGCCGACTGTGAGACCGTTTGAGCTTTGATGGTGGCTGCCTGGACGCTTTTACGGCGGCATGCGTGATCCATCATTCCTGCCAAGGACAGCACCACCACAATCCCCATATACTTCGAAAGTTTCCACATCCCGTATTCCCTCCTCTATATCAATTTCGGCTCTTATCTCCTGTCAAGCCGGTAGAGCGTTGAGCTCTACGTAATCCCCCTATGCAATCCGCGTTCCTCATCGAGCAAACTCGCGATATCTGATCTAATTCCATCCCCTTCATATGGATTGGAGGGAAGTCTTGTGCTCCAAGACACCTGAAGTTTGTTCCCTTTCCTCTCTTTGACTGTGGCTTTCCTGTCCTCCAGCGCCATTTTGCCACAGTATCAGAGCACCCTTTGGCCCGGCTCGGGGACCCTCTCGGTGGGTTCCGTGGCCTCGACAGAAACTCGGTAGTGCTCCTTCTCCGGCGGTTCACTACGAAGCTCGCGTTTAAACTCGCTAATGGCTATCCCAAGCGAGCGTGCAAGCTCCGGCAGCCTTCGGGAGCCGAACAGAAGCAACACAATCACCATGATCAGGAGTAGCTCTGGCAGGCTAACTGACGAAAACATTTTTCCATCCCCCTTTCTTCATTGTCCTTACTGACAATCCGACGCCTATCTTCCAAGCAACTGATGTGCCGGAACGGCGCCACATTCGCTCACCTCTTCGCAGACCCACTGAATCATTCCTTCATCCTGGGGCGATGAGGAGACGGCCTTTTTGTACTTCGACGCGGATCACAGTCCCAGCTCCTTGCACCCTGTCCTCCCGGCGTGCAAAATAACGCCGAATATGAAGCGGCAGGGAAGCATGTCGGGCACACTATCGCTCTGTGCACCTTCAGAAGGGATCGGACGTCAATTCGCAGAATCTAACCGGGTGTCGAACAGCACTCACGAGTGGACCAGCCCCCCGGAAGTCGGAAATTTCACGGCAAATGAAGACAGATGGCCACCGGCTGGTGAGGCGATCGTTGTGATCCGTATGCACCCGTGGCCATTCCTGGGGGAGCACGGGCTGGAAACCCCGCCCTCTCCTTTCGCGGGAGTCACCCATGTGCTATCGCACGCGACGACAAAATACCTCTGCCAGTGGATGAACGGAGCCTACTGACGATCTCTCTGTTGGAACCTTTCATCCGTTGGGAGGCTATTTTCCAGTGAGGGTCAAATGAGCAACGAATTCAACCTCATTCAGTGCGAGGAGAAAGGTCATACGCTCTGGATCACCCTCAATCGGCCCCCGCTCAATATCCTCGATATTCCCACTCTGACCGAACTCAAGCTCACCCTCGACGAGGCTGTAAATCGTCAAGACATTCAGTTTCTCGTCTTGCGGGGAGCGGGTGAGAAAGCCTTCTCGGCCGGTAACGACGTTAAAGATCACACGCCCGAGCGTGTCGGGCCGATGCTCACTGTTTTCCACGATGTCATCTCGACTCTTTTGACCACCGACAAGATCACCATCGCAGCCGTGCGAGGGTATTGTTTCGGAGGTGGAATGGAGCTGGCGATGGTCTGCGATTTCGTCATTGCAACGGAGAAGGCCCTGTTCAGTCAACCGGAAATCGCGCTGGCCTGCTTCCCTCCTGTGGCAACCGTCTATCTTGCCCGGTTGATTGGTCACCGGCGGGCAATCGAAATGCTCTTGACCGGAGATCGGATTGATGCATGCCAGGCCGAACGGTTGGGACTCGTCACGCGCACGGTGGGCGAAGAGGAGCTTGAAGCGGCGGTCACTGAGGTGATCACAAAGCTCTCGGCTCATAGTCCGGTTGCCCTGCGTCTGACCAAAGAGGCACTGCGCTTCAGCAGCGCCCCCGATCTCATAAGCGGCCTCAAGGCCGTCGAGCGCCTTTACCTGGATCGGCTCATGGCCACCGAGGATGCCCGCGAGGGTATCGCGGCCTTTCTCGAAAAACGGGCCCCCGTGTGGAAAGGCCGCTGACAATCTACTAGAATGTCACCTCACCGCCGACGGCCCAGGGGGCAGGACTGTGAGAGGGCGCGGAGAGGTTCATCAGCTTCCCCGATCGGGGAGGATGAGGATGCCGGATCACGTCGAAGCCATCTGACAGGAGGCAGATTGTATGAGTGCGCTTCCATTGATGATCGGCGCGTTGTGCGTCCTGGCCATTGCATACCGCTACTATAGCGCCTTCATCGCGGCGAAGATTATGGCATTGGACGATCGGCGCCCCACGCCCGCCCATACGCTCTACGACGGACACAACTACTACCCCACGAATAGATGGGTCCTCTTCGGTCATCACTTCGCTGCGATTGCTGGGGCCGGGCCGCTCATCGGGCCCGTTCTGGCTGCCCAGTTCGGATTTCTGCCGGGATTCCTCTGGCTGCTGATCGGCGTGTGCCTGGCCGGCGCCGTCCAGGATTTCATCATCCTTTTTGCATCGGTTCGGCGGCAGGGGAAATCTCTGGCTGAAATTGCCCGAACGGAGATCAATCCGGTGGCCGGGATCACCGCAGCCATCGCCATCCTGTTCATCGTCGTGATCGCCCTGGCCGGGCTGGGTTTGGCGGTTGTGAACGCCCTGCGAGAAAGCTCCTGGGGCACGTTCACCATCGCCATGACGATCCCCATCGCGATGGTCATGGGCCTGTTCATGTTCAGCCTTCGTCGAGGCACCATCGCCCAATGGACGCTCGTGGGAGTCATCGGCCTCATTCTCTCGGTCATCATTGGCGGCTATATCCCGCACTCGCGCTGGGAACCCTACTTCACGTTTAACAAGGAACAGCTCACGGTGCTTCTGGCGGCCTATGGGTTTCTCGCATCGGTTTTGCCCGTGTGGCTCCTTCTCTCGCCAAGGGACTATCTCAGCTCGTTCATGAAGATCGGTGTCGTGGCCTTTCTCGTTGTGGGAGTTATCATCGTTGCTCCCGAATTGAAGATGCCGGCGATCACCCAATTTGCCGCCGGTGGGGGCCCGATCATTCCGGGCAAGCTCTTTCCCTTTGTCTTTATCACCATCGCCTGCGGTGCCATTTCTGGTTTCCATTCGCTGGTCTCATCGGGAACGACGCCGAAGATGATTGACAAGGAATCGGACATTCGTCCGATCGGCTATGGCTGTATGCTGCTCGAGGGTCTGGTGGGCATTACGAGCCTCATTGCGGCGACCGCTCTTTATCCCGGCGATTACTTCCACATCAATGTGGACCCGGCCAAATTCGCCTGGCTCGAATCGGTCGGGCTCACCCCCGTCATGCTGGCTGACCTTGCCAATCAAGTCGGCGAGGACATCGCCGGACGCACTGGAGGGGCCGTGTCGCTGGCCGTCGGGATGGCGCAGATTTTCTCGAGCATTCCCGGACTGCGCGGCCTGATGGCCTATTGGTATCACTTCGCCATCATGTTCGAGGCCCTCTTCATCCTGACGACGATTGATGCTGGCACGCGAGTCGCGCGGTTTATCCTGCAGGAGTTCCTGGGCAAATTCTACCGGCCCTTCGAGCGCACCGACTGGATGCCGGGCACGGTCATCGCCAGTTTTCTCGTCGTGGCCGCCTGGGGGTACTTCATCTACACGGGCTCCATCTCGACCATCTGGCCGATGTTCGGCATCGCCAATCAACTTCTCGGCGCCGTCGCTCTCTCCGTGGCCACGACCGTAATCATCAACATGGGGAAGGCCCGGTATGCCTGGATCACACTCATCCCCCTGATTTGGGTGGCGACCAACACACTCACGGCGGGGTGGTTGAGCATCAC
>DATLZR010000141.1 GCA_035573895.1 Blastocatellia bacterium
TGAACTCGATGAAACGATCCGGAGACTGCGGGAGCTGGCCGAGAGACAGCAACGATTGGCCGAGCAACAGATGCGGCAAGGGATGCCTTCCTCTTCCTCCGGTGGGGGAGGGTCTTCATCACAGCAACAACTGGCTGAGGAGTTGCGGTCGCTGGCACGTCAATTGGAGCGGCTTTCGCGGGAGCAGAACGATCCCCGGTTGAATGACATCAGTCGTCAGCTTTCTCAAGCCGCGCGGGAGATGGATCAGGCTCGTGCTTCGGGCAATCCCACCGAAGCCGCTGCTCGCGCGCTTCGTGCGCTGGAACGCCTGGAGGCGGCGCGTCGGCACCTCCAGGGGGCATCCCGCGAGCACCTGGAGCAGGAGATTTCGCGGCTACGTCAGCAGGCGGCGGAACTCCAGCGGAAGCAGCAGGAGATCCTCCGCGACGTGGAACAGCTCGCCCGCCGGGGACAGGCGGCTGGGGAGTCTTCGTCGGGCGAGCGGCGCCAGGCGCTCGAAGAAAGAAAGAACCTGCTGGCCGAGCAGGTCGAGCGACTCGGTCAGGACATCGAGCAAGCGGCTCGTTCGGTGGCCCGCGAAAGCCCGGCGACCGCGGAAAAGCTGCGCGATGCCGGCGGCATCATTCGCCGCGAACGACTTCCCGAACAGATCGAACAAAGCGCTCGCCTTCTGCGCAATGAGTGGTACGACTACGCGCGCGAGCGCGAGCGGCAGATCCAGCGCGGGTTGGATCAGGTCGTGGAGAATCTCGAAGCGGCCGGGCGTCGGTTCGGTCAGCAACGAGCGGCGCAGAGCCTGGAGGAAGCCCTCGACCGGACCAAGCGTCTCGGCGATAGCCTGGAGGCGCTTGAGCGGCGTCTGCGCGAGCAGCGGGGCGCGTCCGATCAATCCCGCGCGCAGCAGCAGGAAGGATCCCGGAATCAGGCACAGGGACAGAATCAAGCGCGCGCGAACGCCTCGAGCGCGCAGAACCAGGCCCAGGGACAGTCGCAGGGATCCCCCACCGGGCCACAGAATGACAGATCACAGGCCGGAAGGCCTGCGCAACAACCGCAAGGGGGCCGTCGAACAGCCGATGCTCTCACTAATCCGATCGGCCGCACCGGCCCGGCCGATGACTCATCCGCTGACGCGATGGGAGCGGTACGTCCCCGGAGTAGCTCAGCCGGGCGCGACGCAGAACCGCTGCGCCAGCTCGATCGGGAATTGCAGGAGCGCCTCCGTGATGCCGAGGACATTCGCCGCCTGCTCGGGAGAGATCCCACTCTGGCTGACGATCTGGATCAGGTGATCGCACGGCTGCGGCAACTGGACGAAGGGAAATTGTTCAGTGATCCAAGACAGCTCGATCTGCTCAAATCGGCTGTGATTGATCCCTTGCGCCGTATCGAATTCGAGCTGAGTCGCAAACTTCAAGAGAAACTGGGCCAGAACGCTCTCCGGCTGGGCGACGATCTCTCGGTTCCCGAAACCTATCGCGCGCTTGTCGAGGATTACTACAAGCGTCTCTCGCGCCGGCCCCGGCCATAAACGTTGACCGCTCGGGCGGCCGGAAGGATCCGGCCGCTCCTGCTCATGTCATTTGCTGGTGCCGCGAATGCAAGGCACGGGCAAAAGGGGAGAGGCATGAGATGAATCAGAAGACGGCCGAATACCGACTGCCGACGGGCCAGACGATTGCTCTCGTGCGGGGTGATATCACCGAGGAAGCAGTAGACGCCATTGTCAATGCAGCGAATTCGGCGCTCGCCCACGGAGGTGGAGTGGCGGCTGCCATTGTCCGCCGCGGGGGGGCGCAGATACAGAAGGAATCCGATGAGTGGGTGCGCCGCCATGGGCCTGTGGCTCCCGGCAGCGTGGCCCTCACCGGAGCGGGCAATCTCCCCTGTCGCGCTGTGATTCATGCCGTCGGACCGATCTGGCGCGGAGGCCGTGAGGGTGAGGAGGAAACTCTGCGTTCGGCGGCTCGATCGAGTTTTACGCTCGCCAATGAGCAGGGCTTCAGGAGCCTCGCCCTGCCGGCCATCAGTGCCGGCATCTTCGGCTTCCCCGTGGAGCGATGTGCGCGGATTTTGCTGGAAACGGCTGAAGAATTTCTCCGGGCTCATCCTGACGGCGCGTTGCGCGAGATCCGCTTCGTGCTTTTCGATGCCCCGACACATCAGGCCTTCGAGCGCGAATTCCAGGCGCGATTTTCACAGACATCCTCCTCGTAGCAACCGCAACCGGGGCGATGATCTCTGTCGGTCGCGCGTGGTGAGAGGCTCGATGGCGTCGTGACTTTCGCCTGTCTCTTTGCCGTTCGGGGAATGTCACACTGCAGGAGCGTGACCATCTGCGACAAGCGCCGGCTGAACGATTTTAGCGTCGCCGGGAGGGAAGTGAGGTGGCCGGTCAGCCCAAGTAGCAAGCGGCAGCCGGGAGCGCAGGCCTGTGCCAGATTTCAGTTGCCCGTATCCCGTGGGACTGCCTGCTTCCGGCGGCCTGGGGCGTCTCCAATGCGCCGTTGATTCAATTGGCATGCCGTTTCCTACCTTCGTCGGCGGCGCTCTCGCGGCCCATTGCTCTTTGAATCTTTCACGTCGGGGCGCATCCTCAATACGTGGTTGATCAATCCCCCTCGTGATCCAGAGATTTCATGTCCGGTCTTTGGGCGGGCATCGGCAGGCGCCCGCAAGAGGGTAGCCAGACGTGCAACCTCTGGGTACTCGCGAAATAAAACGATGCGCCTTGAAGAGGCGCAAGAACGAAGGTTCATCCTGATGAATTCCTCCCCGTGACGTCATCAATGGTCGGTTGATCAATTGGCCTGATGGTAATCTCCGGGAGCGCCTGGCTCTGGCGGTCTGGCGCGTCTCCAGCGCGCGGTTGATTAATTCGCCTCCGGCTTCCCAGACGTTGGCTACCTTCGCGCGGCCTCTTGCGCAGCCTCCGTTCTCAAACGTTTCGCGTCTGGTTCCCCTCTGGCTATGACTTGAGGTCTCGCGCGTCTTCGACGCGCCGCTCGTTTTTGCCTCCCGTTTCCAGACGTTTAACGTCTGGCTACCGTCGTCGGGGCCGCTTGTGCGGCACATTTTTTGAACGTTGCACCCTGGGGCGTCTCCTCAATACCAGAGCTGGCCCCAGCCGTCTCGTTCGGTGTATGGGTAAATTCGGTGGCCGGTGTTAGAACGTGGCTGAAAAACTGTCTTTCTATACCTGAAAAGGCGGGATGTAATAGTCCCGGCACCGGGTTCTGATAGGGGATTTCCCCAAGCGCGGAAAGGGTGCGATAACGGTTGCAATCACGTCCTTTCCGGGGTTTTCAATCATCTCGCCGGTTGCTAGGAGAGGCATCGTGGGCTGTCGCATCGCTACCGTAATGGGACCTTTGAGGCGAGTTCAAGGCGACCCTGTGGTTGTGGCGTGCGCCCACAAGCTCTCGCTTGATTGAAAGTCCTCGAACCCATGTGCTACCTTTGCTATCGCTATGCACCGACCCAGATGCGTCCTCATTCTCGGGGGAGCCGGGTTGATCGGGTTTGAGATCGCCCGCGAGGTGGCGCGGGAAATCAAGCCCCGGCGAATCGTCATCGGAGGATTGCTCCAGCAGGAAGTAGACGATGCGGTCGCCTCGCTGCGCCGACAGTTTCCCGGCGTGAGATTTGAGGGACAGTGGGGCGACGTCTTCCTTCGCCGATCCGACGTCGGGCGTACTCGCGCTCAGCTCATGGATGATGTGGCCTTACGGCGGTCGCTCTATCAGGACCTGTTTGGCGATCTCGACACGGCCTATGAGCAATCGTTCCTGGTCGCCACGATCAAGAAATACCGGCCGGAGATCATCATTGACTCGATCAACACCGCCAGTGCCATCAGCTATCAGGATGTTTACACCAACTCGGTGGAGGCGCAGGATGTTCTGGAGCGACTGACGCAGGCGATGGATCGGGGCGACGTCGGCGCGCTTCGGGGACTCCGCCCGGAGGCTCTGCGAAAAATCGAAGCGTTGATTCTGGCTCAGGGTATCCCCGAACTCGTTCGTCACGTTCAGATTCTCCATCGGGCGATGGTGGAGGTCGGAACCAAGCTCTATCTCAAAGTAGGGACGACTGGCACCGGGGGCATGGGTCTCAATATCCCCTACACGCATAGCGAGGATAAGCCGAGCGCGCTGCTCATGTCGAAAACGGCCATTGCTTTTGCTCATACCGGACTGCTCTTTCTCATGGCGCGGACGCCGGGTGGACCCATCGTCAAGGAGATCAAGCCGGCGGCGCTGGTGAGCTATCGCCGCATTGCCTTTCAAACGGTGCGTCAGGGAGGGAAGCCCGTCTATATCTATTCCAGTCGGGTTGAGCCCCTCAACGGGACGCTGGAACTCGTGCTGGATGAGGATCGGTTCGAGCGGCTGGAGGAACTCAAGGTTGTTGGCGTGGACACGGGGGAGAACGGATTTTTCGCACGCGGGGAATTTGAAGCCATCACCAGTCTCCGTCAGATGGAAGCGGTCACGCCGGAAGAAATCGCCCGGGCCGCCGTGCTGGAGATCAAGGGAAGCAATACCGGCGTGGATGTGATCGCTGCCATTGACAGTGCCGTCGTCACGCCCAGCTATCGCGCCGGCTATCTCCGCAGTCTGGTGATCGAGAAGCTGAAGCAACTCGAACGTCAGACGAATACCTACAGCGTGGCCATCGGGCAGTTGGGACCGCCCGAATTGACCAAGCTCCTGTACGAGGCATTCCTTCTCAAGCTGCGCTATCGCACGCTTCAAGCCGTCATCGAGGCGGACCCGGAAGAGATGGCCGATTCGCTCTATCGAACTGTTTGCCGTACTCGCTTGCGCGAAGTGATCACGTCCATCGGTGTGCCGATTCTCGCTCCTTCGGGCAAGAAAATCTTTCGTGGTCCCCGCATCCGCATCCCGGAGATCAAAGGAGTTCGCCGCGTGACTTTCACCGATGCCGACATTGATCGCTGGGCGCGGAAAGGCTGGGTTGATCTGCGACCGACGAACATGATCGTCTGGCAGGAGCGATTCCGGAAGATGTTGCAAAATATCGGCGCGATGGTGGATCAGGGCTCGGCCGCCATCACCATGGAGTCGTACCCTTCGGAAAAGATCAACATCGGCGAGGTCGTCGGCTGGATTTTCAATAACGAGGAGCGGGGATTCCGCATCAAGTGATGTTGACGGTCGCTCTCACCGGAAGCATCGCTGTGGGGAAGAGCTATGTCCTGGAGCAGCTCGGCGCATTGGGCTGCTACACGATGGATGCGGATGAGATCGCCCGTGACCTCATGCGTCCGTGTCAGCCGGCCTATCATGAAATTGTGCGGGAGTTCGGGACCGGGATCGTGGCCGGGGACGGCACCCTTGATCGAGCGCGGTTAGCGACCCTCGTTTTCGCTGACGGGGAGAGACGGGAGCGCCTCAATCGAATTGTTCATCCCCGCGTCCGCGAGGAGATCCGGCGGCGAGTTGGGGAAATTGCCGCCCGCGATCCTCAGGCAATCATCGTCATCGCGGCGGCACTGGTCATCGAGGCCGGGGTCCAAGGAGATTTCGATGCCCTGGTTGTCGTTCATTGTGACCGGGAGGCGCAGATCGCCCGCCTCATGCTCCGGGATGGCCTCTCGCGGGAGGAGGCCCTGGCTCGGATCGCCGCTCAGCTCTCCTCGGAGGAGAAACTTCGCTATGCCGATTACGCCATTGACACGTCGGGAAGCCTGGACGACACGGGGGCGCAGGTCGAGG
>DATLZR010000142.1 GCA_035573895.1 Blastocatellia bacterium
GCCTCAAATCTTCTTGCATACGGGCGAGTTCGTTTTCGATTGGAGCTTGACCGACACCGGTCTCTTCGGCCAGGCGGCTGCCCGCCACTTTTGAACTGCTCCTGACCATCTCGGCGGCCATCACGGCTCCAGCGGCTCCGACGCCCGCCAGCTTCAAAAATTTTCTTCTGTCGGAAATCGTCCTTGAGTTTTTCACAGGTGTTTCCATGATTTGTCCTCCTTTTTACTTCGTGATTGACGAGTGACAAGGGAAAACGCTTGTCACTCTTCTCTGAATCACTTCTCACACGACACCGCCATGCGATAGGGACTTGGCCCCAGGCGCCGGACTTGCTCGACCATTTCGGTCACCACCTGAGCGAAGCGTTGCCCTTCGGAAGCCGACACCCACTCCAGGCGAAATCGTTCCGGCTCGAGGCCGAAGTCCTCAAGCATCAACTCGATCGCCTCGGCGCGCGCCCTGGCCCGCAGATTACCCTCCAGGTAATGACAATCACCGGGATGGCAGCCGCAGATGAGCACGCCATCGGCGCCGCTCGTGAGCGCTTCAATGACGAAGTTGGGATGAATCATGCCGGTGCACTGCACGCGGATGATGCGGATGTTGGGCGGATACTGAATGCGCGATGTGCCCGCCAGATCCGCTCCGGCGTAGGCGCACCAGTAACAGCAAAACGTAATGATCAGCGGTTCAAATTGTTCGTCGTTCATGGGACAGCCCTTCGTAAAATTCCGCCCCAACGGATGAAAGGTTCCAGCGGATAAAACATCCGCTGGCACTTTTCATCCGCTGGCGATTTCATTGATCCACGCTTTCCGACCTGCCCACGGATGAAAGGTTCCAACGGATAAAACATCCGTTGGCACTTTTCATCCGCTGGCGACTTCATCCTACTCCCAATGCCGCCTTCACTTCCGCCAACAATTGCTCCGGTCGGAAGTGCCAGACAAAAATCGCCTTTTTCGGGCAGGTGGCCATGCACGTGCCACAGCCCTTGCAGATGGCCTCGTTCACTTCCACGCGCTTCTTCGTCTCACCGTTCACCTGGTATTCGACGAGTGTGATCGCCTTGAACGGGCAGGGATCAACGCAATAGGCGCAGCCATCGCAGTTCTCGGTGACGACGTGTGAGATCGTCGGCTCAAGCTCGATCGTGTCCTTCGAGAGAATCGTGGCGGCGCGCGCCGCCGCCCCGAGAGCCTGTGAGATCACCTCCTCGATGTCCAATGGAGAGTGGGCATTGCCGCAGAGGAAAATCCCATCAGTGGCGAAATCAAGCGGTCGCAGCTTCCGATGAGCTTCGAGGAAGAACTTGTCCTCGCTCAGCGGGACCTTGAGTAATTGCGCCAGCTCTTTGTTCTCATCGCGCGGAATCGTGGCGGCCGCCAGGATGACATGGTCCACAGGCAGTTCGATGGTCTCCCCGAGCGTTTCATCTCGCACGATCACGGCAAGCTTGCCGTTCCGCTTGACGACGGTGGGCGGACGATCATCGGCATAGCGAATGAAAGCGACGCCGAGCTTCCGCGCCTTCGTGTAATAGGTTTCGCGGAAGCCGTATGTGCGCATCTCTCGGTAGAGAACGTAGATTTGTGTGTCGGGATCGAGTTCCTTCAGCTTAAGCGCATGTTTGATCGTCTCCGAGCAGCAGGTGCGGCTGCAATACGGGCGCTCTTTGTTCCGCGAGCCCACGCATTGAATGAAGGCGACCGATTCCGCCTTGAATCCGTCGGTTGTGATCCGTTCTTCCAGCTCCTGATGGAGCATGACGCGGTCGTCTTGACCGTAGAGGAACTCCGTCGGCCTGTATGTCTCCGCTCCCGTCGCCACGATGATGACGCCATGGCGAATTTCTTGCGTCATGCCGTTGCCGTCCACCGAGATCTTCGACTCGAAGTTGCCGAGCGAGCCTTTGACCTCGAGGAGCTTGGCGTTGGTGTACACGCGGATATTCGGGTGGGTGATGACTGAGCCGATCAGTCTTTGTAGCGCCTCCTGCGGGTCTTCGCCGTTCAGAAGATAGCGGACACTCCTCAAGTATCCGCCGAGCTGTGCCTCCCTTTCAACCAGATGGACGGTGACGCCCTGATCAGCCAGCGCCAGCGCGGCCGTCATGCCTGCCAGGCCGCCGCCGATGACCAGCGCGTCGTGACACACCTTCAACGGACGCGGATAGAGCGGATCGTTGAGCTTCACCTTCGCCACGGCCATGCGTACGAGGTCTTTGGCTTTTTCCGTTGCCTTTTCCGGTTCGTGACTGTGCACCCAGGAGCAGTGTTCGCGGATGTTGGCCATCTCGAAGTAGTAGGGATTGAGGCCGGCGGCACGGACAGCGCTTCGGAACAAAGCTTCGTGCGTGCGCGGGGTACACGAAGCGACGACCACACGATTGAGCCCGTACTCTTTGATCTTTTGCTTGATGCGTTCGAGGCTATCGTTGGAGCACGTGTACAGGTTGTTCTCGGCATAGACGACGCCGGGCAACGTCCGGGCGTACTCGACCACCGCCGGGACGTTCACGACGCTGGCGATGTTCGTCCCGCAATGGCAGACGAAGACGCCAACGCGTGGCTCCTGTCCCCGCACGTCAATTTCCGGAGGATAGACCGTTGGAGCGATGAGACTGCCCCGCGCTTCGCCAAGCAATGCCATGACCTTTGCTGCTGCCGCCGACGCTTGCGAGACCGTCTCCGGGATGTCTTTCGGTTCGGTGAAAGGACCGGCCACGAAAATTCCTTCGCGTCCTGTGTCCACCGGACTGAAGACGGATGTCTGGCAAAAGCCAAATTGATTCAGCCGGACGCCAAATGTCTCGGCAATCTTCCGAACGCTCTTTGGCGGCTGCATGCCGACGGAGAGAACGACGAGGTCATATTCCTTCGACACCTTTCGATCATCGTCGGTGAGATAGGTGATCCTCAGATTCTTCGTCTCCGGCACTTCTTCGATCTTCGGCACGCGGCAGCGGATGTAGTTGACGCCCAACTTCCTGGCCGTCTCGTAGTAGGCCTCGAAGCCTTTGCTGAACGCCCGGATGTCCATGAAGAAGATGTCGCACTGGAGGTCCTCGCCGGCATGTTCCTTGGCGATGATGGCCTCTTTGGTGGCGTACATGCAGCAGACGGCCGAACAATAGTCGCGCTCGTAGTCGCGCGAGCCGACGCACTGGATGAAAGCGATCCGTTTGGGTGGCTTCAAGTCCGACGGACGGAGCACCTTTCCCTCGTAGGGGCCGGAGGGAGAAAGGATGCGCTCGAACTGAAGCGAGGTGATGACGTTGGGATAGCGTCCATAGCCGAAGTCGTTGTTCGCCCTCGGCTCGAAGATCTCATAGCCCGGTGCGAGGATGACGGCGCCGACGTTGAGCTGAATGGTTTCGTCCTTTTGATCGTAGCGAATCGCTTTCGCTTCGCACACGACGTCGCAGATGCCGCAGGCGTTGTACTTCAGGTGCACGCAGGCCTGGGGGTCAATGGCCGGTTTGTTGGGGATCGCTTGAGGATAGTAGATCGAAACGGCCGGGCGTTCGTTGAGACCCATGTTGTAGGGATTGAGGATTGGAATGGGGACGGTGGGGGAGGTCAGGCTTCGAACTTTCTTCCCGACCGGGCAGATGAAATCGCAGGCGCCGCAGGTCCAGCACATCGGATTGTGCTTGCCGAATGGCGGCTCCAGTTTCTTCCTCGGACCCCGGCCGGTGAACCCGATGGCGCTTCGTCCCATGCGCTCCTGACACATGCGCACGCACAGTCCGCAGTAGATGCAATCGTCGTACTTCTTCTTGATGCGCGGCTCATGAACTCCGTACTCAGCGGCGATTCTTTGGATCACCTCCGAATCGGGACAACGGGCCAGCAAAAGTTCCGCTGTGATCTTTCGGGCTCGCCGGACGCGCTCCGTATCAGTGAAGACGCTGATGCCCTCAAGCGCCGGATAGGAACAGGATGCCTGAACCGTCGGCGCTCGGCCCGGCACATGAACTTCCACGACGCAGAGCCGACACGCGCCGTAAGGCGTGAGCGCCTTATGATAGCAAAGCGTCGGCACCCGCAGCCCGCATTTCTCGATGGCTGTGAGGAGATTCGTCCCCTCCGGCACGTCAACCGGCTGATTGTTGATCGTCAGACGGATCATGACTGATCACCTCAATCGCTATGCACGCTTTCAAAGCGAAAACAAACCTCGGGGTGAGTTGCTCTCAGGCAACGGATCGTCTCCTCAATGTCCCCCAGAGGTTTTCGATCAATATGGCTCAGGCGGAACGTAGCCGTCACCTTCGTCCCTCGGCCGGGTGTGCTTTCGATGGACAGTTTCCCTTCGGCCTCCTCGGCTGCTTGTGCGAGGAAAGGCAAGCCGAGACCGATTCGCCTCCCTGTCTTCGTCGTGAAGAAGGGATCGAGGGATCGGCTCAATGTTTCTTCGTCCATGCCTTTGCCGTCGTCAATCACTTCGAGGATGAGCCGATCCTCCTTCGTGCTTTGAGTCAGCCGGATTGTGACATTGCGCGCTCCGGCTCTCAGAGCATTCTCAACGATGTCCAGAATATGCAAGGAGAGGTCTTCCATCGCTAGATCCTCACTATGCGCCCTTCTTCGCCGGAGAGACACCGCCTCAGTTCCTGTAGGGTCACCGTTTTCATCAGAAATGTCGTTGTTCTCCTTCCCACATCCTCCAGTTTGTGGGCGTCGGAGGAGGTGATGAAGGGAAGACGGTTCTTGAGCGGAATATGTGCCCGTTTCGTTGGATCGGCCAGCTCCAGAGCATCGAGGGGCAAGCCTTCGGGAATAAAGCCAAGCTGCCCGATGATGCCGAAGCCCTCTCTATCCACATGAGCTGCGATGGCCAAGCCGTCACGCTCGTGGATCAAGTCAACGAGCCTTTCCGTCGTGAGTTCGGTTGCCCCGATGAGAAGCCGGTTGCTAAAGCCGATGATCTCTTCCTCCTCGTTGACGATTACCTGTTCTCCGTAGAGCTTCTCATCGTTCGTTCCGTGAAGATGCTCATAGACGATTTCTTGAAGGGAGAACAGGTCGTCATCCTTGTCAAACAAGGCGAGGATATGTACTTCTTCCCTGGACGTCACTTCCATCCCGCCGATGACGGTGATGCCTTCGCGGGCGGCATTTCTTGCCACGGCGGGAACGTTCTCGGCCGAATTATGATCGCAGATGCCGATCACATCGAGACCTCTTCGCTTGGCCGCGCTCACGATCTGGCGTGGGGACATCTCCAGATCGGCGCACGGTGACAAGCAGGTGTGAATATGGAGATCGGCCTTAAATTCTCGCATCGTTCTTGACTCCCAGCTCGCACAACCGACAAATCACATCGTAGGTCGAGAGCGGGGTGATCATGACAGGAATCTGTTCCTCGTCCGCTTTGCGCAGCGTTTCTTCGTCCGGCGTTCTTCCATTGACGATGATGATTCCACATAGCTCTTTTGCGCTTGCCACCGCCACGATGTTGGTGTGTGTCTGAAGCGTAATCCACACATTCCCTTGCCGGGCATGAGCCAGCACATCGCTCAGCAAGTCCCCGGCATAACCGCCTCTCACCGGGCGGTCGAGCAGGGTCTCGCCGGTTCTCACGACCAGATTCAGCGCGTCAACGACCTTTTTCAGCGTCATCGTCATGTGAAGACCGTGAATTGAAGAGTCGTCCCCTCTCCGACCTTTGAATCAATTTTCATCTCGTCGGAGCAGTTTTTGATGTTGGGCAGCCCCATACCCGCTCCGAAGCCAAGTTCACGAACCCAATCCGGCGCCGTGGAATAGCCCGGTTGCATGGCCAGCTCCACATCGGCGATGCCAGGGCCGCGATCCATCGCCTCAACGGTAACCTTTCCCGGCTCAATGGTGGCGGTCAGTTGGCCCCCTGGCGTAAAGATGACGATGTTCATCTCCGCTTCATAGGAGGCGATGGTGATGCGGCGAGCCGCGTCAGGCGAAACTCCCAGCTTCTTCAGATTGCGTTTCAATCGGCTGCTGGCCTCTCCCGCCTTCTGGAAATTTCCTCCTTCAACGTAATATCGCAGCACAATGGCCGTTCGATCGGAGGGGAGGTCTGTGAACCAATGGCTCGGTTTGTAATGCTGAAGCTCTCGCTCATGGTAGTTGATCTCCAGGCGTCGGAGCAGGCAACGGATAATGTCTACTTTTGTCAAAATGCCGACCAGTTTCCGTGTCCTCCGGTCAATGACGGGGAATCGCCCGTAGCCATATCGCTCAAATTTCTCGACGGCACGAATCAAGGGCTCATCACTATGGAGCGTCACGATGCTCGTGCTCATCCACTGCTTTACCGGCTCATGAATACGTCCTTTGCAAAGGGAACGGATAAGATCCTCGATGCTGACGATTCCCACCAGGTCCCCGTCTTTCGTCACCGGTGTGCCCGAGATGCGATGTTCTTTGAGGAGGCGGCGGACGTCCTCCATGGTATTCTCAGGCTCGACCGTAACCACCTTTCGGGTCATGGCTTGCTCGACCTTCAACTCGTAGATCAGTTCTTGCGTTCTTCCCACTCGGAAGACCTGGTTGACCTTATCCTTCTTCATCTTTCCACGCAGCCCCTGAGACCTCGCAGATACAATCGTCCGCAACTCTCGTACATAGGGAGATCAGTGCTGAGGAGAACCACGCCTTTCTCCTCGGCGAGGTTGAGCGTTTCACCCTGAGGCTTTTTCCCCCGGACGTAACAAATAACGTGAATATCGGCCATTTCCGCGGTATAAACGGTTTGCGGGGTAGTCAGTCCCGTGAGGAGCACGGCACCGGGCATGGCAAAGGTCAGCACGTCACTCATCAGATCGGAGGCGCAGGCCCGGTCTACCACCAGGTTATTCCCGATGGGATTGAGAAGTACCTTCGCCTCGAGCGCCTCGACGATTTCACTGAGCGTCATGACGACCTCCAGCATGTGCGTCTTCACGCGGACAATTGTTCTTGCGTGGGTGTGGCGGTTTTCTTTTTGCGCTCCACTCTCATTCCCCGTTCAACGGGTGGGATCGGCTCGCCCGAAAGTTTCTTCACCGCACCGAACCGCGGCGGGCAGACGTCCAGACAGGTGCCGCACTTGGTGCAACGGCTTTGATCAATGACGTGAACGGTATGCTTCTCACCGTAAATGGCCTCCGCGGGACATTCTCGCTTGCAGATCAAGCACGCCTGGCACAGTTGCGGGTCAATCCAGTAGGCGATGAGATTCTTGCATACTTTGGCCGGACAGCGTCTCTCACGGATGTGCGCCTCGTATTCGTCGCGGAAGTATCGGATGGTGGTGAGAACGGGATTGGGAAGCGTCGTACCGAGGCCGCACATCGAGGCGTCCTTGATGGCCCAGGCGAGTTCTTCCAGAAATTCGATGTCTCCTTCCCGACCCTCTCCATCGGTGATCCGCGTCAGCACCTCCAGCAGGGCAGCACTTCCATCACGGCAGACGGTGCACTTGCCGCAGGATTCGTCGTTGGTGAACTGGATGAAGAACTTGGCCACATCCACCATGCACGTGTCTTCATCCATGACGATCATGCCACCCGATCCCATCATCGAGCCGGCCTGTGTGAGGCTCTCGTAATCAATCGGCAGATCAATCAGGCTCGCCGGGATACATCCGCCCGACGGTCCCCCCGTCTGAACGGCTTTGAATTTGCGATTGCCGGGGATGCCCCCGCCGATTTCGTAAATGATTTCGCGCAGAGTGATGCCCATGGGTACTTCGATCAAACCGGTGTTGTTGATCTTGCCTACCAATGAGAAGATTTTCGTCCCTTTGCTTGTCTCGGTCCCGATCTTCGAGAACCATTCGGCGCCTCGGTTGATGATGACGGGAACGGTGGCGAGTGTTTCAACATTGTTGATGACGGTCGGACAGCCCCAGATCCCCACCTGGGCGGGGAAGGGGGGACGCTGGCGGGGCTCGGGACTTTTTCCCTCGATCGAGTGAATGAGCGAGGTTTCTTCTCCGCAAACGAATGCGCCTGAACCTTCCCGGATCTCCAGATCAAAGGAGAAACCGGTACCAAGAATATTCTCGCCCAGCAGCCCATACTCGCGCGCTTGCTCGATGGCCTTCTGCATTCGCTTAATGGCCAGCGGGTATTCCGTGCGCACATAGATGTAGCCGTGTGAGGCACCGATGGCGTAGGCGGCAATCGTCTGGCCCTCGATCACCGAATGGGGATCGGATTCAAACACGCTGCGATCCATATACGCTCCGGGATCGCCCTCGTCGCAGTTGCAGATCACATACTTCGGCGTTTTCGGTTCGTTGCGGCATACTTTCCATTTTATGCCCGTGGGGAAGCCGGCCCCGCCGCGACCTCTGAGGCCTGACCTGATGATCTCCTCAATCACCTCCTCCGGGGTCATCGAGGTGAGCACTTTTTCGAGTGCCGTGTAACCGTCCCGTGCGATGTAATCATCAATTTTCTCCGGGTCAATGATTCCCTTGTTGCGCAGCACAATGAGCATCTGTTTTTTGAAGAAAGGAATATCGCTCAGCAACGGTATGGGCTCTCTCCTCTCGGGGGGCGTGAACATGAGCTTTTTGACCGGCCTCCCCTTCAAAAAATGCTCCTCGACGAGAAACGGGATGTCTTCGGTCTTGAGCCAACCGTAGAAGATCCTTTCCGGCATCACCACGAGCAGTGGCCCTTGACCGCAAAAGCCATTACAGCCGGTGGGCACTAAAGAGATCTCCTCCTGAAGGCCGTGCCGGGCGATCTCTTCTTCTAAAGCTCTCTTGATCCGGTATGATCCACCAGCGACACAGCCGGTGCCGGTGCAGAGCATCAGTTCGAGTCTTCTGGCAGCCATCGCTTTATCCCCCTCTCTCGGAACCTATTCCAAGGGCGTATTCGGCCACAGCCGTCCCCCCGATAATATGCGCCTGGAAAATCTCCCTCGCCTTCTCCGGGGTCAGTTCCACGTATCTGACAGGCGGCGAATTCAGCATTTCGACCGTGGCCATCGGTTCCTTCGAGCAAAGTCCCGCACACCCGGAGGTCGTGATCATGATGTCCTTCACTCCGCTTTTTTCCAGCTCCTCCAGGAAGGCCGAGACGATGGCGCGGGCTCCGGCAGCAATGCCGCAGGTGCCCATATGCACAATGATCTTGCCTCGAAACTCGCCTTCCCGGAGATAGATGCTCTTTTGCGCCTCGGCTCGTTTTCTTCTGAGTTCATCCAGCGTTAGCCTGGCCATGGCCGTTTGCTCCTTGAAACTTCTTGACGATTCCGGGTATTTCCTTGACGGTGAGCTTCCCGTAGACGGTGTCGCCAATCATCACGGCAGGCGCCAGGCCGCAACAGCCGATACAGCGAACCGCCTTCAGGGTGAAAAGCATGTCGGGTGTCGTCTCTTCCGGTTTGATCTTAAGCGTATCGGAAAATCGTTCCATGAGCCTTTCGCTTCCCCGGACATAACAGGTTGTCCCCATGCACACGTTGATGATGTACTTGCCTCGTGGGACAATGCTGAAGGCGTTGTAGAAGGTGGCGACGCGAAGGATGTGAGTCAGCGGGATGCCCAACCGGTGAGAAATATACCGGAGGACATCTTCGGGGAAGTAGTTGTAGACGTCATTGATAGATTGGAGAATCGGCATGAGCGGACCCGGACGATTCCGGTGCTCGGCGATAATCTGATCAACTCGCGCTTGCACTTCGGGGGCCAATTTCACCGGCGGTATGCTATCGAGTGGCTGCGGGATGAAGCGGACGGGACAGTTGGCCACGCAGGAACCGCAGCCGGTGCACACATTCTCGTCTACAAATCGCGCGCGTCGCTTGAGCGTGACGGTGAAATTCCCCGGCTCTCCCTCGATGCGCTCGACCTCCGAGAGCGTGAGCACTTCGATGTCCTTGTGTCGGCCGATGGCGACCAGGCGCGGAGCCATCGTGCACATGGCGCAGTCGTTGGTCGGGAACGTTTTATCGAGTTGCGACATGACGCCACCAATGGCCGGCTTGGTATCAACGAGGTAGACCTTAATCCCGGCGTCGGCCAGATCGAGTGCCGCCTGCATGCCGCCGATGCCGCCACCGACGACCAGCACTGCACCGACTTTCCGTCTTCTCTCACCCATGCTGGTCATATGGTTTATGCTCCTCCGAAAATGCCCGAGAGCGCGCCTCTGGCGCGCTTATCGGGAGCAAAAGCCCGGCCGGGTGGAAGCGGGCGCTCCCATGTTTTTTCATCGGTTCTGGGCACTGGGACCTAAAGAGTTCCTGCGGTCGCTGCTTCTTCGGGCAGCCCGCGTACCATGACGATTTCAGTTTCCCGGAGCGCCCGCTCCTTGACGGCCTGAAAATAAAGCGCCATCGGACGATAGACGACGTGCGACCATTTGCCGAAAGGCAACTCGATCAGTACGAGCGGGACGGCAATCGCCAGATGGACGGCATAGAGAAGGTGCGCGGTCAGGGCGAACTCCAGATAGCGAAAGAGGTGAACGGCTAACCCACTTATGGCGACGAGAAGGAACATGACAGGGAGAATCACATCGCTCGGCTCGGAGAATTTGTGAATCTCTTCGTGTTTCTTGATCCGGCTGATGAGAATATCCAGCGGGACATAGATCAAAATGGCCGCCGCAAGATACCCCAGCCACCGCTGAGGGTGATAGAGCGGATAGATCTCATCCGTCTGGAACCAATCGAGGAAAAAGAACTTGATCACCAGCATGAGCGACACGGCCAGCCCGAGCAGCCAGTGCTTGGTCCACCGTTTCCGATGAATCTCCCGAAGGCACTTTCGAATGTTTTGGTGGGAGACGGCATGAAGAAGTAGTGACCGAGCTTCGCTCAAATAGAGGCGAAACGGGATCTTCACAGGCTCCATGCTTCGCATCGTCCACCGATGCATGCGCAGGACGTTGAGCGTCAGCAGGACAAGTGGGATCAGGAAGACGACCATCGTGAAGTATGTGATCGTCGGGAACATGTGCTCCAGCCCGAGGGGCGTCGTCACGAACTCCGAGACCGACATCGGAATCTCTTTGTAGACGAGGTGATAGAAGAGCACGAGGCCAAAGACGAAGAGCCCAACGATGGACAGGGCGATGATCTCTCCAGAGGTCGAAGTGAGGATCTTTGAGGCCAGGTGGGTGACGTCGTACTGGGCGACGAGATAACGGCGCAGCGTCATCATGGACTCGCGCGGTTCAGCCTGACGGGGGCACGTGATTGAGCAATCACCGCAGTCATGACAGAGCCAGGGTTCCAGGCTCGCCCGCAGCGAATCTTTGAGGCCAAGAAGGGCACGACGGATCGGTCGGCGCGGAAAGGACGCAGCATCCGTGGAGAGGTTGCACACGATGGTGCAACTGCCACAGTTCAGACAGGCGCTGACATCAAACCGGCCATACCGACGGATCTCTTGTACGAACCCGGGGATAGCGATGGTGTTCATCTCCGAACCTCATCCTTAAGACGGCAGCCAGTGTGTACCACACCAGTGCTGGTGGTGAAAGACACGGGATCTCGGCGCTGGAGACTGCCGTCCCTCTTCTGGCGTCAGGGGGGCGAGGGAACCGAAGAGGTATCCCCCCGGCTGACTCCCTGACGGCACCTAAGGATGCTTCTCCCAGAGCACTGTCTTCCATGTAAGCCATGGGACAATGCCTCCGTCGTTGGATTAGCAAACTGTGTTCCAGGATACGGGTGGCACTTTAACCAATTGTGAATCAATGGACAGCCGGCAAGCGGGATTACCAGTTCGGGTATAAGTGGGTCTTCTTGCTCAGAAAACGTGCAATTTCACCCTGGTCAGTGAAGCGGGTCTGTTCAGGTAAGGACGTACGACTCGGGATGGTGGGTTTTTTAACGCTGATTTGTGTTGAAAATGTCTACACCTCCCCTATCCATTGTGATACCTCATCGGCAATGCGCATCGAAACGTCGTCGGCCGCTGCCTGAACATCTTGAGAAAGACCGATGCCAACCGCGAAATCTCTGCCTTCGATCCCGTATATGATCAAGCGCGGAGGGAGCCGGTTGAGGACCCGCGCCAGCTCGACGGCCTCCACGATGCCGATGGCGTGGGTTGAATGACATGCGAGGCTTGCCGGGATCGGTTCAGCATGGGCATCCACACGATAGATGGTACCAGCTCGAGCACCCGTCCGGACGGCATCAATGAGAATGACGATATCGGCGCCGTTCCACATCTCGATCAAAGATGTCGGCTCGCCGCTCGCTTCTACGATCCTCACACCAGGGGGACCCTTCTCTTTGAGCACTCGCGCAACGACTAATCCTACCGCGTCGTCCCTGCCAAACTCATTCCCGATGCCGATGATGACGATGGCTGATTGTGAGCTGCGACTCACGAATTGGTTTGGGTCCCGGGATAATCCTGAGGACATGTGGTGGTTCCTACACGCCGTTCAGTTGTTGTTTCGGTTCCTCACCTTCGGCAGTTGATTTCACCGTCTTTTGAGCAGCTCGCGGCTCAACCAGTATTGACCATAGTCTCGGGTTCGCCAGACCTCCACCCCTTACGGTTGATCTCGCCGTAAAAATCCACGGAAGCCCACTGATTAACACGGATGAGGTTATCGGTGTCCATCTGCGTGCATCAGCGGTCAACTTATCTTTGTTTCCGGGGACCACGGAACCCGGGAGCATCTCCTTTGAAGATCTTTCACTCGCGCTCGATGTGAAGCTTAATGAAGTGCGTGGCACAGGATATGCACGGATCATAATTACGGACTGCTTGCTCGCAGTGCCAGACGAGCTGGTCGTGAGGCATATCGAGGCGCGAGGGGAGAAAGTGCCAGAGGTCTGATTCGATCATCTTTTGATTTTGCGATGTTGGCGGAACGATCTTGGCGTCGAGAATCGTACCATCATCGCCGAGCCGGTAGCGATGATAGAGAATTCCCCGCGGCGCTTCCGTGCATCCATAGCCAGTGGCTGCGCGGGGCTGAATCTCCACTGCCGGTTTGTCAGGCATCTCATACTCGGCGATGAGGCGCAGGGCTTCGTCGCAGGCATAAAGGATTTCCAGGCTGCGTACGATGATGCTTTTGAAGGGATTCGTGCAGGGAGGATGAAGACCGACATCGCAGGCGAGCTCCCTCACAAGAGGCGACAGCCGGTCAAAGTTCAGATTGTAGCGGGCGAGCGGGCCGACGAAATAGGGCCCGCGATTTTTGATCGTCGAGTGCAACGCATTGGAATAGGACACGTGCTCCTCGACGAAATGATCGTCGTACTCGCTGACGGCGATGTCTAAGCCTTTATTGGACACGAGACGGCCTTCGTTGAAGGGATATTCGGTGGGGTGGCGGAGGGCGACGAATTCATAGTCCCGTTCAAATTCAGGGAAGGGAAGCGCCGCCGCCCACCGCACCGTCTCCAGAGCCGCCTCGCGCGCCCAGTGCAATTGTTCCATGAGTGGAATCAGCTCTCGTTTGGTGGGCACTCGGTAGAAGCCGCCGACGCGGACGTTAATTGGATGGATTTCTCGGCCCCCGAGGAGGCGGACAATTTCGTTTCCCACCTTTTTCAACTGCAGGCCGCGCTGAACGATATCGGGGTGATCGCGAGCCATTTGAATCGCATCTTCGTAACCGAGAAAGTCGGGCGCGTGCAGCAGGTAAACGTGCAACGCATGGCTCTCAATCCACTCGCCGCAGTAGATGAGCCGGCGCAATGCACGGATTGGTCCCTCCACCTTGATGCCGAAGGCGTCTTCCATCGCGTGCACGGCGCTCATCTGGTAGGCGATGGGACAGATGCCGCAAATGCGCGCCGTGATATCGGGGGCTTCGGCGAAATTCCGTCCGCGCAAGAACGCTTCGAAGAAGCGCGGAGGCTCGAAAATCTTGAGCCTCACATCCATGACCTGATCACCTTTGATCTTGACGTACAACGCACCTTCGCCCTCGACACGGGCCAGGTAATCAACTTTGATCACTTTGGTCTTCACGGTCGTCACTCGTTCTTCCTCCCGACGGATGAAAACTTTCAACAGATACAACCTTGCCATTGTTATGATCGAGCTAACCGTTAGCTCTTTTCAACAGTTGGCAAGCACTCATCCTGTGACTCTCTTGCTCAGGCTCGGTCATGAGCTTCGCCCTCTTTGCGAAAGGGTTCGGCATAGGCGTTGAAGCTACGAAAGGCCCGGACGATGTCTTGCTCTTTGACTCCGAGGTGAGACCAGCGGGCACTCAACGAGTTGGTGTTCGGTGTCTCCTTCGGACCGAAGCAGCCGTAACAGCCGCGATGATAGGCTGGACAGATGGCTCCGCAGCCAGCATGCGTGACCGGACCAAGGCAGGGCGTGCCGTGCGCGACCATCACACAAACGATGTCCCGCCGCTTGCATTCCATGCACACGCTGTGTGGCGGCGTGTTCGGTTTGCGCCCGTGAAGAAAGGCGCTGATAACCTCAATCAGTTGATGCTTGTTGATGGGACAGCCCCGTAGCTCGAAGTCTACAAACACGTGGTCGGCAATGGGCGTTGATTTGTTGAGCGTCTGGATATATTCCGGTGTGGCGTAGACGATGGAGAGGAACTCCCGCACGTCTTTGAAATTTCGTAATGCTTGAATGCCTCCAGCCGTAGCACAGGCGCCAATGGTGATCAGAACCTTGGAGGCACGACGCACCTGGTGAATTCGCTCGGCATCATGGGGCGTCGTGATAGATCCTTCCACGAGCGATAGGTCATACGGCCCTCTCACGATGGCCCGTGAGGCTTCCGGGAAATAGCTGATTTGCACCTGTCCCGCCAGCCGGAGTAACTCATCTTCACAATCAAGCAGAGTCAACTGACAGCCGTCGCAGGAGGCGAATTTCCAGACGGCCAATTTCGGTCTCCGCTTTCGAACCATATCACAACTCCCAGATCGTGAGCAGGTCTTTGACCCGGCGATATGGGAATACTGGGCCATCTTTACAAAGGAACGTCGGCCCGAACTGGCAGTGACCGCAAAAACCAACGGCGCATTTCATGTTGCGCTCCATGGAGAGAAAAATGTTGTCGGGTCCGACGCCCCGTTTCTGCAGTTCCAGCGCCGAGAATCTCATCATAACTTCCGGGCCACAGACCATCGCCACCGTGTTAAGAGGATCAAAAGGGGCCCGCGGGATGAGCGTCGTCACCACACCGACGCTGCCGCGCCAACCACCCGTCGCGCGATCAACCGTGACGTAAACCTCGAGATCGAACTGAGCCCGCCAGCGGCTGAGCTGGTTCCGGTAGAGGATGTCTTCAGGCGTGCGCGCGCCATATAGCAACACGACCTTACCATACTTTTCTCGACGCGAGAGGATGTGAAAGAGCGCCGGTCGAAGCGGAGCCAGTCCAATGCCTCCGGCGACGATTACCACATCATTTCCTTCAGCCTCTGTGACCGGCCAGTGACGACCAAAGGGCCCACGTACTCCAATCACATCTCCGCGTTTCAGTTTGCGCATCGCTCTGGTGACCGTCCCGACGACGCGCGTTGTGTGCACGAGGGTCCCCGGATTGCCCGGGTCGCCACTGATCGAAATGGGAATCTCGCCGACGCCAAAGACGTAGAGCATGTTAAACTGACCGGGCGCAAACGAGAAAGTCCCGTCCTCCTGAACAGGCGTCAGCTCCAGCGTGAACGTGTCAGCTGTTTCCCGATGCACCCGACTAATGCGGTACGGCCGCGGTATCATCGGATCGCTCCTCATCATTCGAGCCCCTTATGAGTGGACGCCGTATACATCGAGCAATTGCAATCGCGTCGCTTGCAGCCGTTGCTCGACGATGTGGGCGAATCGCTTGAGCAGCTCATAGCCCAGGTCATGATCATCCTCGCACTTGACGCGAAGGCATCGTCCGTCAAGAGCGATGGCGCGCGTGAGCTCGACAGCACGGGCATTAAAATGCCAGTGGTAGGGCGGAATGAGCCAGGACCAACCGAGAATTTCTCCCTCTCCCAGAGTCTGGATCGTCACCGGTCCACGTCCGGGGACGAAAATCTCGAGGGCGACCTTGCCATGTCGGATGACATAAAACTCATTCGCCTCCTCACCTTCGCGAAAAATAAATTGCCCGGCATCGAAGCGCACATTGGCGGCGCAGCCGACGATCAATTGTATGTGCCGGGCATCCAGTCCGGCGAAGAAGGGATGTTCGGCGAGAATGCGTTCAAGGGTTTCCATCGGTCCTCTCCTTGTGGTTCGGTTCGCTCGCTCGGATGGCGCGAACCTCTTCGGTGATGTCAATGGCGACGGGACACCAGGTGATGCAACGCCCGCAGCCGACGCATCCCGACGTGCCGAATTGGTCAATCCAGGTCGCTAGTTTGTGGGTCATCCATTGGCGATAACGAGCCTTTGCCGAGGCGCGCACGCTGCCGCCATGGATGTAAGAAAAGTCCATTGTGAAACAAGAGTCCCATATCCGCCATCGTTCGGCATACTCACCGGTGAGGTCCGTGACATCCTCGACTGTGCTACAGAAACAGGTCGGACAGACCATTGTGCAGTTACCGCAGGTGAGACACCTGGCGGCGACCTGATCCCAGCGCGGATGCTCGTAGTTGCGGTAGAGCAAGTCCTTGATATCGCTGGTATCCACTTGTCGCCCCATTTGCTTGGCCGTTCGGGCTACGATTTCTTCTGCCAACTGCACTTCTTCTACGCGCGCGGGCCGATGAGGAATGTCCTGGAGAATTTCTGCTCCCCGGTCAGTGCCAACGTCAACAACGAAGTAGTGACGTTCTGGCTCCAGGATCTCCGTCAGCGCAAGATCGAACCCGGTGGTCGCTTTCGGTCCTGTATTCATAGAAGCGCAAAAACAGGTGCCGCCGGCCTGCCCGCAGTTGACCGCCACAATGAAGGCGTTTTCGCGCCGCCCTTTGTAGGTGGGATCCACATAGGTGCCGCCCAAGAACACCTTATCCTGGATAGCAATGGCATGCAGCTCGCAGGAACGAACGCCGATAAAAGCAAATTTCAAAGCAGTCGGATAAGACCCTGTCGAGGGGGAAAGCGCTGCGGGCTGATCATTAAGTGCGGCGGAGGGAGTGTCAGGGGCAGAAGGAGATGCGAGGTCATTGAAAAAGATATCAAATCCCCTTTGGGTACGTCTGGCTCTGAACAGTCTGACCCTGGGCGGGAAGAGAAATTTCTTCCAGGAGTGAGGGCCGACGACGTAGCCGAAGAGGGCCTGATCGTTGCGCCTCTTGAGGCGATAGGTTCCACCGTCCTGTTCGTCAGTCCAGCCAATGGGAAGGTCGTCAACTGACGTTATTTCATGATAACCGATGGCGCCATCGCGAAGCGTCGGCCCTACGATGCGATAGCCTTTTCGGGTGAGTGCCTCAAGAAGGGACCCGAAGTGCGAGCGGTCGAATACGATTCTTTCAGGAGTCTGTGCTTGAGCCATAGGATCATAATTGTATCCCATTAGGGAAGAGTTTAAAGCCGCGTGAAACCGCGGGCCGCGGGGTGGAACCCTCTTTGCCGGGATGGAGACCTCGCCGGCGAATCCATTTACGTCCGATAACTGATGCAGAGTAGTCCGCACTGACCGCCTGGTCTTCCTTCCTCTCGTCAACGACACAGCAACTTCCCTGAGCAAGCCGCGCACCCACACAGAAGCCAAGTTAGTTCGTCCGCACGCAGGACCATTAAAAGCCGTACAAAACGGTAGGGTAGGCGAGGGCAAAGTTGTTCGGGTGCAGGCCCCTCTCAGCGTGATAGGAGGCAGGGAAGTTTGCCCGCTGTGGGTTGTCTACGGCTTGATTCCCATCGGCACTTTCACTGCTCGGGATATCGTCAATGGGAGTCCCACGGGCTAACCGTTAGCTTCAGAGTTCCTGTGGAGCGTTGCTTACGGTAGCAACGTCCGACAGGTGCAAAGAGCTTTCCTAGAGGCTACCAAAGAGAATCCCGCTGGATGATCCTCGGTCCGACATGGGGCACTCGCGTTTGGGAATAGTGATCTACTTTGCGTTACGCGAAGAGGACGACGCGCGCCCAGCGAAAGAACTTTTGTTCAGTGGGCTGACCCATGCCATCTGCAAGAGAGCAATATGGGATTGAGATTTAGTTCCCGTGAGGGACCCTCGGATTCGAAGCGGTCCCATTGCCAGCTTCAAGGGAGGCATCGGGCAGGCGGTCAACATCCAGAGTCAGAGGAGTCTTTTAAAGGCCCGTAATCCGGCGCAGTTTCTCCGTTGATCAGTCGTCCGGAGTGCTAGAACTAATTTGCCCAGGGCTTGAGCATCCCACGCCGCAGAAATTCCGCTTTTGCCCGCAGGGTGATATCGGTTTGATAGGCCGCTTCGTGCCGGTGATCGTACACGTAGGCTTTCACCCGAAGAATCAAATACGGGCTATCGGCAAAGCCATCCAGAAGGCGAACCGCTACCGGTTTGGTCAACAACGTGTAGGGAGAACTGTAGGCCGCTTCGTAACCGATCTCCATAGCTTGAACCGGATCGGTATCAATCGGCAGGTAGAGATCTGTCACCACCTGGCAGTCGGGCACGCCCGAATTGGCGTTCCAGGCCTTGTCGCTCAAGATCTCGCTATTGGGAATGGTCACGCGAGTATCATCCGGCGTGACGAGCTTCGTGCTACGCAGGCCAATGTGAACGATCTCTCCGTAGGCGTCTCCGATTTTGACACGGTCGCCAAGTTGATAGGGGCGATCTGCCAGAATGACCAGTCCGCCAATGATGTTCTTGACGAAATCTTGCGCACCGAGGCCCAGCGCGATACCGACCGATGCGAGCACGGCGAACAGCGCATCTCGTGAGGGCGAGAAAATAGCCAGAATGATCAGACTGCTCCCCAGCCAGACGCCGAAGCGAACGAGCGGTGCCAGCATCATGAAGAAGAACCGCGCCCGAGGGGCTCGTCGAGCAAAAGCTTCCAGGATTGTTGTGCTCAACCGAACCACTACATAGGCGGCTACCAAGATCAGAATGGCGTAGAGAATGGTGGTGAGCGAAATCTTTGTCAGGACTTTCACCGGTGTCTCGGGTATCGCCTGAAAAGCGAAAAGCATAGGCATGACGATCCTCCATCACAGTAAATTGCGGCGATAGAGCGCCTCTCGCACCACCCGCATGGCTTCCGGACGCACGCGAAGGCCATGCCGACCCGGATCAGGCTCGATAATCTCTCGGGCTAAAAGTTCATCCAGTTGAGATCGGCTGGCAGAAAGGGTCCTTTGAAAAATCGTGGCATGCTCTTCAGCCGTGAGGCTTCCGTGCTGCAGGATCGCCACCAGCGTGAAGAGATCCTCCAGATCGAGGTCATCAATCACCGGAGACAGGTTGGGTGTGACAAGCGGCTTGAGCGAGAGCACACCCGCTTCGATGGTTTCGATCTGGCCCAGCCAGATATCAAAGGCCGTGCGATAAATGCCGGCCGACTCTCTGGCCAGCGCGTCAAAAAAGACGGTCTCCGGATCGGTCTCGCCTTGAATCAAATTCCGCAGCCGATGAGGCAGGGAAGAGGACCGGGGCGGTGGGGCAAAATACAAGCGCAATCCCGACAGGTTATGCCGCCGCAAAATGGCCTGGCGAAGTTCATCCCGCGTGGCTGTCCCCACGTTGATGCGATGGGAAAAACTCGATCCCAAACGAATCGCGGCGTCGAGAAATCGAAACGCTGTCTCATTGATAGATAAGACCCAAAGCACGGTTGAGCTGGTGGCAGCAATCACTCGTTGCAGCGCCCGAATCGCGCCGTAATGTCCAACCTGCCGCAAGAAGGTACGCTCCAGCTCCTCCAGGATGATGACCCTTCGTCGTGCGGCGAGGGATTTCTCCACTTCCGTCGCGTCATCAGCTCCGACCAGTCGGGCCAGGAAATCACGCAATTGAGCCTCCGTTACGAGCCGGTCGCTGAATTCTCCTCGAATGACCTCCAGACCCTCCAGGGGTCGCTTCAATGCACAGTTGATCAAGCTGGTTTTTCCGCTGCCTCGCTGTCCGACAATGATGAGGGCCACAGGACGACCGGCTTCCCAGAGCGAACGGGCGTCGGTAATGGCCGCCAGCTCATGCTCGCGTCCCACCAGGAACCGAGGGTCTTCAAGCGGCTCAAAGCGGAACAACCGGCGATAGAGCGCAGGCAATTCTTTGACGCTCAGATCAGCGACAAATTCTTCGGGAAGAAAAGGGCGAGTAATCACTTCGACTTTGCCCGCCGAGGATGCCGGTCTCCACCCGATGTAACTCAAAAATTCAAGGGTTAGCCGCTCCAGATCACTCACCAAGCGACGGACAATGTAGCCGGTGATCGTCACCACACTCTGGCCGACCAGGGTAAGTGCTCGGCGAAATCCCTGTTGGGAAAGATAAGCAAGCGTACCGAGTCGGTGTCGGGTCAATATCAGCCAACCTTCGGCAAAAACCTCGGCGAGGGCTCGCGCCATCTGCGGCTCCACCGCGGGACGCCAGTCCACCACTTCGCGCCGATGAAATTCAAGCAGGGAGAGAGCGTTTTGCTGCGCCTCTCGGACCAGTTGTTCGTCGCTCTGCTCTTCCAGACCATAGGCGACGACTTCGCGGGCTCGCTCAATCTGCTGTACGAGGACACGATGCTGGGATTCGACTTCCTCAAGCAAACGGGTAACCTCAGGACGGCCTCTGCGCTCGAAAGCTCGGCGAAATGTATCTCGAGGATAAAGTCTCTTCCACCGAGTTCGGCGACGCGGCAGTGCGGAAAACCTGATCGGTGTCTCGCAGACGGAAGGAAGTGATTCGAGTTCAGCTTTGAGTGCCGTTTCTAGTTCGGAAAGCCGCCCTGACGCCGGGACTAAGTCGGCCTTTGGAGGAGGGAAATCCTCTTGTCCATCCTGTTCCATCTGCCGACGTAACCAGGCGATAACATCATCGAGTTCCGCCAGCAGACCAGATCGTTCGAGGATCAGACTTTCCAATGCGCGCTGGATCCGATCCAGGATGTGACGCTCACACTCCTCCAGCGCTGATTCCAATCGAAGCTCATTGTTCACGGCGCGCATCTGGCTAGCCCAGTGAGCAACACACTTGATCCGATAATCATCGGTGCTCGTGCTTTTCCTTCGCTGCCACACGAGATCGGAGAGAATTTCTTGAGCCAATACCGGGAGAGTTCTTTTTGACTCCTCTGTCCACCTGCAAAGCTCGCGCTCGGCTTGATGAATGTGTTGCTCAATGGTGCTGCGCATCTTCAACCACTCGGCCTCTACCTCACTGCGCGATCGAGGCCGTCCAAGAACGGCGGCATCCAGGGCGTCGCGCACAATCCTCCACGGATGTCGTAACTGGCGAAGCGCAAGAGCCATGGCCAGGAGATAGCGCCCCTCAATTTTCGCGCGAGTGCGTGCTCTCTTTCTGAACACATTAAATGCTACAGTTCTCAGCGTGACGGGTCGCAACGGTCGGCGGAGCCGTATGAGTAGCCGTCTCCAGCCTGGCGGAATCCAGTCACTCAAGGCACTCACGGCTCCAGCACCACTTACAAGGATGACCTCGGGCAACCCTTTGACCAGTTCTTCGATCTCCCGGTCATATTGCTCGATGGCCTTAAGTGCACGCTGATGGGGTCGTGTATTCTCGCATTGGGAAATGAGGGCTAGCAGATAAACACGCCCCGATTCTTGTCGTATGGCCTTAAGTGTCCCGAGACTCATCGGCCTGGCTGTGAGTTCTGCTGTGAGTAACGACATCGCCTCGCGTCGAAAAGCTTGGTGCTCGAGAAGAGTTTCCATATCCCGCAAGCAACTATCCAATTCCGCAATTAACCGACTATCTAAGGAGCTAAGGCGATCTACTATTTTGATCCACCACCGGGTAAAGACGTCTTCCATCATCAGGTCTCGAACGAGAATTGTGAAGGAGGTATTGTATGAACCGCGGTGGACGGCGTCAATAATTTCTACACCCGATCGGGATCGCTGGGTGTTTTTCAGCTCGTTTGGCGGGATGGGCCAACGAGAAGAAAAATGTTCGTTGTGTGGGTGATCTGAGGGTGAGATTCTTGTTGCGGTAGTTACTCGAGGGATATGGGTGGCTTAAGATTTGTTATCGGACGTAATACGCTTCAGGGGAACTACGGCTTATATCCGCTCGCCTCTACACTTCTTTGCTCCCTGACCCTCCCCTTGGACCAATACAGACTACTCCTGATCTTTGCTCTCCGCTGTCCACATGAGGTGGTGCTGAATGAATCGAGTGCAACCAACGCGAGCACAGCCTGGCTCACAACGTCACATTCCCGGCTCAAAATGCTCTGCCACGAGCTTGTTGGGAGATTTGTTGCAGGAGATTTTGTCGTTGTTGCACAAACTGCCTTTTGAAAAACCCTCATGAATTGCAGATAAAATGCGAGACGGCCGAGACCGCAGGAGCCAGGGACGTACTCGGTCCCACGCAACGAACCATGGAGTCCCATCGGGGACTCATCAGAAATCGGTATGGTTTTCAGGGCTTGGCTTCACTGGCGCTAAGCCAAACTCTGTTGCCTGCTGTCTCACGCTTGGCGGCGGGATAACTCAACCTCATCGGTGGTCAGCTTCAGGCTTCACCCCATCAGGCAGATTGGCTCGCCTGCTTCCAAGCCCTCGTCAGCGGGTGTCCAGTTTGCCCTGGGTCAAGCGCTGCCGCATCCAGGCTCCCGGGAGCAAACGCCCCCGCCGAGCAGCACTGCACCCGATGCGTAACTACTAATTTCGTTGACAAAAGAAAAACTCTGGCGTATTTTGCCTCTTCGTTTGTTACAGACCGGTCACACTGCGCAATACGCTCATGCATTTTTCAAATCCGGCTCACACAGAGGATGATTATGAAACGAGAACAAACAACAAATCGCCAGTTGAGAGGGAGACAAAACCGACCGATCAGCCGGCGCAACTTTGTTCGACTCCTTTCGGCTACCGGAGTTGCTAGTTTTTCTCCCCGCCTCTCCGTGGCGTCTGCCACACAATCCCTGTTGTTATCAGACTCTCAGCAGCAGGGTCCACCCCAGGTCCCTCAACGCGTCAGCAAAGAAATGCTCCAGGCGGCGCAGCGACTGATCGGGATCGAACTGACCGACGCGCAGATCACGATGGCGCTTCCGCGGGTCAATCAGAATCTGGCCAATTACGAGACTCTTCGGCAAATCTCCATCCCTCTTGATACCGAACCTGCCATCGAGTTTCATCCCACGCGACCGCCCACGCACCGACGACACGTTCCCAGGCAGCGGACTCCCGTTCGGTTGCGGCCAGTCAGCACCCCAGCGTTCAAAAAGTTAGACGATCTCGCCTTTGCCTCGATCGCCGAGCTTGCTCAACTGATTCGCACGCGGCGTGTTTCGTCGGTAGACCTCACCACGATGTACCTCGAGCGCCTGAAAAAGTACGGGCCCCAACTTCATTGCGTTGTGACGCTCACGGAAGACCTCGCACTCGATCAAGCCCGCGATGCCGACAGGGAAATTCGCCGGGGTCGTTATCGCGGTCCGCTGCATGGAATTCCCTGGGGTGCAAAAGATCTCTTTGCGACAAAGGGCATTCGCACGACCTGGGGCGCAGAACCCTATCGAGACCAGGTGATTGATTATGACGCAACTGTTGTCGAGAGGCTACGGGAAGCCGGCGCGATCCTGGTGGCGAAGCTTTCGCTTGGTGCCTTAGCCCAGGGACCACGCTGGTTTGGCGGCGTCACCCGAACTCCCTGGAATATTCAGGAGAATTCCAGCGGATCGTCAGCCGGTTCAGCGGCGGCGACGGCCGCCGGTCTGGTGGGATTTTCGCTCGGAACGGAAACTCTCGGATCCATTATCTCGCCTTCGTCGCGCTGTGGTGTTGTCGGGTTGCGACCGACTTACGGGCGTGTGAGCCGCTACGGCGCAATGATTCTCAGCCCAACAATGGATAAGGTCGGCCCCATCTGTCGCTACGTCGAAGATTGCGCTCTGGTTCTGGAGGCCATTTACGGTCCTGATGGACGAGATCACACCGTCGCCGATATCCCTTTTTCCTGGGTCCCCAACACAGATATATCCGGCCTACGAATCGGCTATCTCAAAGCCGAATTTGAGGAAGGCACAGAAGCCCGTCGAACGATGTATGCTGCCGCTCTGGATGCGTTGAGAAAAGCGGGAGCCAGGCTCGAGCCGATGGAGCTTCCCTCCTTCCCGGCCCGCGCACTTCTCATCATCCTGAACGCCGAAGCGGCTGCGTCCTTTGATGATCTCACCCGATCGGGAGGCGTTGATCAACTGAGTGGACAGGGGCCCGGAGACTGGCCCAATACCTTCCGCGTAGCCCGATTCATTCCCGCCGTCGAGTATCTGCGGGCTCAGCGCGCGCGAAGGCTGCTCATGCGCCAGATGGATGAACTGATGGCGCAGTGGGATGTTTTCGTCTCTCCCGCCCCGGGCAGTGCCAGCCTCACGATCACAAACTTGACCGGGCATCCTGCTGTCTGCGTTCCCTGTGGCTTTATAAACGGCATGCCTCAGGCAATCATGTTCACCGGACGGCTCTATGATGAAGCCACGCTACTTCGTGTGGCGTTGGCATTTGAGCGAGCCACCGAGTGGCACAAGCGCCATCCCAAAATGGATTGGGCATAAGCGCACCATTCTTCCAGCGGGGCAAATGCAAGGCCCTCGTGATCAAATCCGCCGTTCTCTCTAATAACCAAAATGAACCGGGACAGATGGTGCGGTCCGCTTGGGGCGAAGTCTGTTCAGCCGGTGCGCCCCCAACTTCCTCAGGTAGGCTTCGTGATCCGCCGGCTGAAGAACCCACTGCTTCAGCCAGTCAAGAAATTGCTCGCGCGTTCTGGTTTGTTCGTGATAGTCATGGAAAAACTCGTGATCCCGATTATAGTACCCAACGACGGGTGAAGGATGCGCTCCCCAGGGAACGACGGCAATGGCAGTGACGAAAATTCCCGGTATGAGTGTACGATTTGGATCGCTGAGAATCACATCCGAGGAGACAATTTCCTCCGTCGTGACAATGACGGTCCGGCTGGCGCGGACAGCATCCAGCGTCACACCGAGATTCCCCCAGAGGTGACAGTTCCCTTCCCTATCCGCCCTTTGAACATGCACGATGGCGACATCGGGGGTGATGGCGCGCACCGCCACCAGCCGCTCGCCCGTGTATGGACAGCTTATCTCTCGCAAATGGGGATTCTGGCGCTGAAGGTCCGTTCCGAGTGCCGTACGCGCCGGAACGAACGGGATGCCGAGGGCACCTGCGTGCAGCCCAAGGGCAATGGTGAAATTTGAATGATTTTCGACCTCTAGTGGGTGGGGAATGCTTTCTTCTACCGCCCGGCGAAAGTTATAGCCCAGTCCGGCGCTCACGTTGCCCACCCACGCAGCAACCACTCTGGTCACGCACCCGGCGCCGATGAGGAGATCGAATAGAATATCGGAAATGGGACCGATGAGGCAGAGATTGCGCTTCCCCTGGCGAATGATCTCATAACCCGCAGCAAAGGGAATGAACCCTTCGAGGCCCGTTCCCAGAACGACACTTTGACCATCGCTCACATATCGCCCGATAGCTTCTGACAAAGGGATGACTTTCACTTTCATGACAGTTCACCGGAGCCAAAAGCCTGTTGGATCAATCTCACGAAGAATCTTTAACTCATCTCGCGTCGGTAGCGGTGTCGTGTGGAAATTTTCCGCCAGGCGTAATCTCCATCCCGTTTGTTCCTGCACCTGTTCAACGCTGACACCGGGATGAACGGACGTGAGGACGGCTTCTTCTGTAACGCTGTCAAATCGAAGAATGGCCCGATCTGTAATAACAGCTACCGGCCCGCCTCCAGGCAAACCCACGCTCTTTCGCCAGTGACGGCCATCGCCGTATCCTGGAGATGTAAGGTAGCTCACGCGAGGCGGAAACCGGCGTCTCTCGTGCGCCATGATGATGACGAGTCGTCCGGCAAGCGAAGCAATATCGCAGGCTCCTCCGCTGCCCGGCAAGCGGATTTTTCGGCCCTTCGTGTCAACCACTTCGGTGGTGTTGATGTTGCCGTAGCGATCAACCTCGGCTCCGCCGATAATCCCCAATGCTACCCGCCCTTGCTGAAGCGGCCCCATCACGCTCAACATATCGCCACAAAAGGTCGCCTGGTAGAGATTCGGCGTATCGCCCATCGTGAAGAGCAATTCCGGAGAGGGCGTCTCCCGGATCACCCCATTTTCAAAGAAGCCGACTGCCGTCGGCGCATGCGTCCGCTTTGCCAGCGCGAAGGCGAGGAGCGGTAATCTCATCCCCACGAAAACGATTTCACCATCGCGAATTTCTCGCGCGACGGCTGTCACCATCAACTCTTTCAGTGTGCACTCCATGACTGCGCTCCTCCGAAATTTCCCTCACCGAGAGGAAGGCCA
>DATLZR010000143.1 GCA_035573895.1 Blastocatellia bacterium
CACCACCCTCGTGCGGGTGAACCCGGTTACGAACGCCTTCTCCCGTCCCGATGACAACCCGCTCGAGCCTCGGCCACACAGCGGCTGAGGAGAGAACGGAGCAAGAGTCACGCTCTCATCGTGCTTCTTCGATGATCTCCAGCACGATGCGTTCGACCTCTGCCGCGATCTCTTCGATCCCCGCCCGGGGGAAGAACTGGACGAGCGACGTCGGAAGCAACGTACTGATGTGCGTCTGCCCCTGTTGGGTGTAAACGCTGATGGGACAGGGGAGCATGAGCGAAATTTTCACATCTTTATCGAGCACCTGGCTGGCATAGCGGGCATTGCAGATTTCGATGATCTTGAGCGGCTCGCGGGGGAATCCTTTCTCCGTCAGCATCGCCGCCACATCATGCGTGTGCAGGACGCGAAATCCTTTCTCGGCAGCCTTTTGCTCGATGGCCGCCACGGCTTCATCGAACGATTTGCTGGTCGTCACTGTCTTCTCAAAAGCATCCATCGTTGCCCTCCCTGGCTTCTCGTCGTTGTCGCACGTTCCCCTCTAAAAAAGCGAAGATAACATAGCGCACAAAGACAGCCGTGCGCCACACCTCTCAGCGTGGTGAGAGCGCATTCGGTCCCTCAGTCCTCGTTGAACCCAAAGGCGCTCTCGGGGCGGCCACCGAATCGGATAAAAAGACTCGGACAGTCGGAAGTGAGAGCTGGCGAGCTGGAGGTCAAGACCGAGAAGGTCAAAATTGATCTCCTGGCGGAGAGCGCCAGAACGAAATGGTATTTCGCCGCGACCGCTTTGATCGTCGCTTCGGGAGTTCCTCGCCAAGATGTTTGCTTATTTTTTCAGGCAGCCAGCGAGCGTCCCGCCGAGTGAACGAGGAGGAAGAAACACGTCTCCCGGTTCGGAGGGAGGCCGGGTGTGACGGTCGCTTTTCGGGGCGAGCCCGGTTTCCGGTGATGGTCGGTCTCGCTCCGGGCCATTAAAATGTCTTGCGACTATCGAGGAGCAACGTTACGGGTCCGTCGTTAAGCAATTCGACATCCATCATCTCCTGAAACATGCCGGTCTCCACCCGCAAGGGGGACCGTTTCACCCGCTCGACAAAATAGTCGTAGAGGGCTCGCGCCATCTCCGGCGGGGCGGCCTCGCTGTAGGAAGGTCGGCGTCCTCTTCGACAGTCTCCATAGAGCGTGAACTGTGAGACGACGAGCACACCACCGCCGACATCCAGGACCGACCGATTCATCTTGCCCTGCTCGTCGTCAAAGATTCGCAGATTGACGATCTTGTCAACGAGATAGTCCGCATCAGCCGGGGTGTCCCCCACTCCCACACCGAGGAGGACGAGCACTCCGGGACCGATCTCCCCGACGACGATGTCATTGACGCGCACGCGCGCCCACTTCACTCGCTGAACCACGGCCCGCATAGTCACCCTCTCGATTCGTTCCCCAGAAAACCGCTGTCATGGTAAATCATCCCGGCGACAGGAACAAGATGTGATCTCTCACAGAGGGCGGGCGCACTCTTGACAGAGGAGCGACGGGCTGGATAGCGTAGTCGTGATGAAACGAGCGGAGATCACGCCGATAGGGATCGTTCGGTCGGAGGCCAAGGACCGCGAGTTTATGACGACGTTCGGTCTGCCTGCGGTCGTTGACGTTTTCCCCGAGTATGCCGAAGGGTTGCGCCATCTGGAGAAGCACAGCCATCTGTGGGTCCTGGCCTGGCTGCACGAAGCTGATCGAACGCGCCTTCTGGTCACGCCGCGAGGCGTCACGGACCGAAGCGAAGCGGGACTCCACGGTGTCTTCGCCGTGCGATCCCCGACCCGACCGAATCCGATCGCCATGACGGCCGCCCGCATCGTTCGCATCGAAGGGACGCGCATTCATCTCGACCGCCTCGATTTCATTGACGGCACCCCGGTGATTGATCTCAAACCCTACTTTCGCAGCCGCGATGCCATTTACGCGGCGCGCAACATTCAGATCGGTCGTCCCGCCAACCGACAGGCGCTTTTGGAATCGCTCCTCTACCAGGCCGAGAATTTTCATGGCGAACGATGTGGGGGGCTGGCGCTGGGGGCTCGATTGGTCGAACACCTGCGGTCGCAATTTTTCGATTATGCCGAGCTGGACACCTGTCGAGCGCGCGTGCCGGCGTCATCCGGATGCCTGATTGATTCGGTCATGATGCTCGTCCGTGTGACACCGGGTCGCGCGACGCTCCAATTTCATGAGGAGAACACCGTCCTGTTTCTCACGCCGCAGGGAAACTATGAGTATCGCCTGCATGAACCCGGCCGGCGCTGGTCCGACTGGAATGATTTGCCGTTTGACGACGTCGTGAGCGCCGAGGAGGCAACTCTTTTTTCGGTCACCGTCGGTCGCCCCTCCTCCACCGGATGATGTCGGGATTTTCTCAATCGCGCCATGGAATACGACGATCACCAACTGATCGAGGACCTGAAGCAGGCTCGAGAGGAGGCGTTCGATAAGTTTCTCGACCGCTATGGAGACCGCCTCTATCGTTTCGCCGCCCGCATGTGCCGCAATGAGGAAGACGCTCGCGATGTCGTTCAGGAAACGTTGATTGCCCTCTTCCGCTCGCTCAAGACCTATCGCGGCGAAGGTCGGTTTCAAACCTGGCTCTTCACCATCGCCAGCAACGCCTGTCGGAAAATGAAACGACGGGGCAAGTTTGATCCCGACGAGGAGATCTCCCTCGATCAGTTCCTGCCGGGAGATCAAGAGACGGCGAGGATTTTTGATGTTGCGGATGAATCGCCCACGCCCGAGGCCGCTCTGCTCAACGCCGAGCTGAAAGCCGTCGTGGAGGCGGCGATTGCCGATCTCCCTCCGAAGTATCGGATCGTGCTGGTGCTCCGAGATATGGAGCAGCTTTCCACCGACGAGGTGGCTCAGATTCTTCGCCTGAGTCCCGAAGCGGTGAAGTCGCGGCTCCATCGGGCCCGACTCTCCGTGCGTCAGAAGCTCATGCAGTATTGGCGGGCCCACCGAGTCCAGCCCCCGGGAATGACAGGCTCCCTTCTCCATTAAGGGTGAGGTGTGACGCGGACGCCGCGAATGTCCAGCATGCCGGATCGAAAAAGGGCACGGTGATCGGGTCGGCATCCATCCCCGATCCCTCACCGGCGAGGCAGGAATCGAGTTGACATTTCCCGGCAGTCTTCCTACTCTGAGTGGGGACTGTCCTGGTCGTTATGAAGAAGAAAATCCTGTTTGTCTGCACATCGAACCAGCACCGCTCGCCAACGGCGCAATCGCTGCTGGCTCGTCATCCCCGCTATGAAGCACGATCCGCAGGGATCTCTTCGCTCTCGGCCCAGGTTGTGACGCGGGAGCTGCTTGAGTGGGCCGATTTGATCTTCGTCATGGATGAGCAGTTCGATCACCATCGCCGGTATCTGCTGGAGATGTTTCCCGATCTGCCGGGGCTGGCCGATAAGATCATCGTGCTGGGGATTCCTGACATCTACCAGCGAGACGATCCCGAGCTGGTCCGCCGCCTTCGAGAAAAGCTCGCCCGGTACCTTCCCGATCTCGATGTCGGATGGCCATGACTCCGGAAAGGCTGCGCCCCTTGAGCGTTGTCATTCCCACCTGGAATGGGCGTGCGCTGCTTGAGGAGCATTTGCCGACGGTCCTCGCGGCCGGGGAAGCTTACGAGCGAGTGAGCGCCACCCCCGTTGAGATCGTGGTGGTAGACGATGGGAGCGAGGATGATACGGCGGCGTGGCTCCGCCGGATGTATCCCCGCGTGCGGCTGATCGTGAAACCGGCCAATGACGGATTTGCCGCCGCGTGCAATGTGGGATTCCGGGAGTCTCGTCACCCGATCGTCGTGTTACTCAATAACGATGTGGCTGTCGCGCCCGATGTGTTGTTGCATCTGGCCCCCCATTTCTCCGATCCCCGGGTTTTCGCCGTCACCTGTCGGGCCCTCTGGCCCGACAGCAATCGGTTGGCCAGCGGAGGAAAAATCGGGAAGTTCGCTCGAGGCTTCTGGCGCATCCATCACAACTACGATGCCGATCCGAATCGCTCGCGCCCGCCTTATTACTCTATTGTGGCCAGCGGAGGATTCTCGGCCTTTGATCGGGAGAAGGTGATCGCCCTCGGCGGATTCGATGAGCTGCTGGGACCCTTTTATTGGGAAGATGTCGAGCTGAGTCTCCGAGCGTGGCGACGGGGCTGGACGATCCTCTATGAGCCTCGGGCGATTGTCTATCACCAAGCGAGTCGAACGATCGGTCGGTGTTTCTCTCCCGCTTACGTCAGGATGGTCAATCAGCGGAATCGTCTGCTCACGCACTGGATTCACCTTGACGACCCGCTGTGGCTTCTGGCTCATGGGGCGATGGTCCTGGTGCTCACCGCGGGAGCACTTGTGCGGGGAGATCGGGCTTTTCTTCGAGCGGTCGCCCAGGCGCTCGGACACATCCCCGAAGTGCGACGGCGACGCCGCCGCGAACGGCAGGCCGGGAAGCTCACAGGTCGGGAGATCGCTGCCTTCTTTCGTTCGGTTCGTCCCGGCTCATGAAACGAGCGTAGAGTCCGGATTCGATCGGCGCACCGTGAGCGGTCGAAAGCGGCGCGCCGACACCTGAGGATGTCATTGAGGCACCGTCCACCGGGTCGCCCAGGTTGCTGGTCAGGGGGAATATGGTGAGCTAGAATATGGCCTCGCCTGCAGATCGGTCGGTGGAGTGGAATCATCGTTGGGGGAGCAACGCAGATGGCGGAAGAGCGAGAGATGCTCCGGGCGGAACTGGCCTCGCTGGAGCAACGTCTGGCTGAACTGGCGGCGACGGCAGCCACGCCGGAAGAGCAAAAAGAGCTGAATGAACTGCGGGCGCGGGTTGAACGGCTGAAACAGGAGGTGCAGCCGCTGACGGCCATCGAACGGGTCCGACTTGCCCGTCATGATGGTCGGCCCTACACGCTCGATTTCATCAGTTATCTCTTCGAGGATTTCTCCGAGATTCACGGAGACCGGCGATTTGCCGATGATCCGGCCATCGTCTGCGGGATGGCTCGTTTTCACGGCGAGCCCGTGCTCGTCGTTGGTCACCAGAAGGGGCGAACGGTCAAGCAACGTCAGTTTCGCAATTTCGGCATGCCCAAGCCGGAAGGCTATCGTAAGGCCCTGCGCGCCATGAAGCTGGCCGAGAAGTTTGGCCGCCCTGTTTTCACCTTCATTGATACGATGGGAGCCTATCCGGGGATTGACGCCGAGGAACGAGGTCAGGCCGAGGCCATTGCCGTCAACCTCCGCGAGATGGCGCGCCTCCGTGTCCCGATCATCGTCACCATCACGGGAGAAGGAGGATCGGGCGGCGCCCTGGCCATTGGCGTCGGTGACGTGATTTACATGCTGGAAAACGCTATCTATTCGGTGATCTCTCCGGAAGGCTGCGCCGCCATCCTCTGGAAAGATGCCAGTCGCGCCGATCGCGCCGCCGAAGCGTTGAAGCTGACGGCTCAGGACCTTCTTCAGCTTGGAATCATTGACCGGATCGTGCCCGAACCTCCCGGGGGCGCTCACACCGATCATCGCCGCAGTGCCGAGATTCTCGATGGCTATCTCGCCGAGGCGCTGGCGCAGCTCAAAGACCTGCCGGTTGATGAGTTGCTCGAGCGGCGTTATCACAAGTTCCGCGTCATGGGCCACTTTATCGAAGCCTCGGAAGATTTGCTGCGCACCCTCACGGCGGGAGCATCGCCGTCCGGCGACAGCCGATGAGAGCGCCTTTCAGGACCTGGAGGACGGAGCAACGGGTGCCGTCAGTTGAGCGATGACCCGTTGACGCAGTTCTTCGAGTCGCGGGCTCACGCGAACGGGATAGGATTCCGCCCCTCGCAATCGCCGATACCGAAGCGGCAATCGCTCGAGGTTTGTCAGGAAGCGCTGGCGGATCTCCTCCAGCGTGGGGTATGCAATCACCAGTCGGCCCTCGACCATGATCCGCTCCATCAGGGGAAGGGCGCCGGGAACGGGATCATCGTCGGCCAGCGTGATGGTATCGAACAGATACGTTCCGGAGTCATCCGAGGTGCGCCAGACCTGCTTGCAGCCGGGATAGTGCGATTTCTCGGTGCTCAGCTTCATCTTATACACCTTCTCTCCGTTGACGACCTCTTCCACGAGCTTGTAGACGCCGCCGAGGGCGGGGGCATCGTAAGAGGTTGAAAGCTGCGTGCCGACGCCAAAGATGTCAATGGGGGCCCCCTCGGCGATGAGTTCCTCGATCTTGTACTCGTTCAGGTCTCCGCTGGCGACGATCTTCGTGTCCTGCATCCCGGCGGCATCGAGGATGGCTCTCACTTCCTTGCTCAACCGGCCGAGATCGCCGCTGTCGAGCCGCACGCCACGGATCTGGGGGCCGAGCATCGTCGCTTTGCGGGCGCCCTGAAGCGTATCGTAGGTATCAATCAGAAGCGTCGTCGTCTCGGGGAAAACGCGGAGGTAGGCGCGGAAGGCATCGAGTTCATCATCAAAAGCCATGTTCCAGGAATGCGCCGCGGTGCCGTAGATGGGAATGCCAAAGAGATAACCGGCTTCCACCAGAGAGGTCCCCACGCAACCGCCGATGTAAGCGGCCCGCGCCGCATAAAGAGCGGCCGTCATCCCGTGCGCTCGACGCGCACCGAACTCAATGATGGCTCGACCCCGGGCCGCATCCACCATGCGAGCGGCCTTGCTGGCAATGGAGCTTTCAAAATTGAGAAAGGACAGCGTGTACGTCTCCAGAATCTGCGCCTCGATGATCGGAGCAGTAATGCGCAGAATCGGCTCGTTGGGGAAGAAGATCGTGCCTTCGGGAATCGCCCACACCTCACCGCTGAAGCGAAAATCCTTCAAGTAGTCGAAGAAGCGATCCGACACATGACGAAAAACCGGCAGACGGCGAAGGAATTCGAGATCGGACTCGGTGAATCGCAACTCGCTCAAATACTCGATGACCTGAGCCAATCCTGCCGCCACCAGATAACTGCGATGCGGCGGCATCCATCGGACGAAGACTTCAAAGCTGGCCGGATGATCGAGCCCATTCTCGAAATAGGCCGCCGCCATCGTCAGCTCGTAGAGGTCCGTTGCCAGTGCCCGCGAACGGTGCATCATAGCTCTGTGGCCGATCTCCCCTTTCTCCGAATCGCCTGAGAATCTACACCACCCGGGAAAAACCCGTCAATGAAGTCCGCCCCTGTCCCGGACGCAGATCATTCGCTTGGGGTGATATGTTACTGCGAGAAACACCGATGGGCCCAGTAGATCAACATTATTCTTGACGGCGCGAAACTCAGGGTGCTATACATGGGCCAGCCGGATAACGGAACAGAGGTCGAGGCTATGAACGAAAAAGAAAGACTCTTTGAAAAGATCAGCCGATTGCCGTCTCTTGTTGATATGGGTGTGATTATCGAAGACCTCTCCCTCCTGGACGCCGACATGGAATGGTGGCCGCGAGACATTCGTCGCCGCGTCCTGGCCGAGGGCCTGGAGAAGCGCAAATTCTTCGCCACCCGCGAGCAGGCGCTGGAAGCGGTCGAACTCTGGATGCAGGCCAAGGAGATGTTCGGCCTGCGCCAGGTCCACCACGCCCGCCTCCTCATCAGCGAATACAATTCTTACCTGGAGCGCCTTCGTTCAGAGCCGACCGTCAAAAGTTCCTGAATCGAAGCCCTGCTCGCTGCCTCCATCGGGCAATCGGTCTTTGAAATCCATCACCCGGAGCGTCTGACCGCTCGGTTTATTCTCCGTTCATCTCCCCTGACAGGGCGGCGTTTGGCCCTTTCGGACGGTAATGGAATCTTCCCTCCCGGTTGGCTATACTCTCGGTGGCTTGCGGTGGATGCGTGTATGCTCGATGTGAAGACGCCGGTTTATAAGCTTCACCTCTACGGGATTCCCCGGCTGGGTGAAGTGCGGGCGCGTCGGTTGGCCCAAGCCCTGGCCGAGATCAACGATCTTCCCGACATTCGTCAGGTGACGGTTGAACATCTCCTGCTTTATCTTCCCATGCGCTACGAGGATCGGTCGAACCTGGCCCGCGTGGCGGATTTGAGCGAGGGGGTTGCCGCCTCCACCGAAGTCGTTGTCGTCGTCGCAGGAAGCTACGCCGTCAAGGGGGGTCAGCTCACCATCTTCGAGATCTCCGCCCGCGATGCAACCGGCCAGATTCGCGCCTTCTGGTGGAACCGAACCTGGCTGGAGAAAACTCTGGGGCGGGGGACGCGCGTGATCCTCTATGGCATCTGGCGATTCAATCGGTTCAAACACTGCTTTGAGGCGGAGAATCCCGATTTCGAGGTCTTGTCCGAGGAGGAGGCCGGTGAGCCCATTCACACCGGGCGGCGCGTTCCCGTCTATCGCAAGCTCGGTCCATTCACCACCCGACAACTGCGCACGATCATCCATCATGTTCTGGCGCAGCTTCCGCCCGACGGCGTGCCGGAGATTCTTCCCCACGAAACGCTGGCGCGACACCATCTGATCTCTCGCTACCAGGCTCTCCGCCAGATCCATTTCCCTTCGGATGAGGAACCGCTCCAGGACTATAACGAGGCGCGGTCCCCGGCGCATCGTCGCTTGATTTTCGAGGAATTCCTCCTGCTCCAGCTCGCCCTGGGGATTCGACGCCGGGAACGGGAAACGGCCCCCAAGGGGACCGTCATTCGTGTGGATGATCGCATTCGCCAGATCGTTCGGGATGTCTTGCCGTTTCGTCTCACGCCGGGGCAAAAACAGGCCCTGCGGCAGATCATCGCCGATATGTGTTCGTCCCGACCGATGAATCGCCTGTTGCAAGGTGATGTGGGGAGCGGGAAAACCATCGTGGCCGTACTGGCGATGATCGTTGCCGTGGAGAACGGGTACCAGGCGGCTCTGATGGTGCCGACGGAAATCCTCGCCGAACAGCACGCCCGAAACATCAAGCGTCTGCTCGCACGCACGCCCTATCGCGTGGAGTTGCTCACGGGCAGCCTCAAGAATGCGGAGAAACGCGACCTCTACGACGCCATCGCCGCGGGCGAGGTCCAGATCGTCATCGGGACCCATGCTCTTATTCAAGAGGGTGTGACCTTCCACAGGCTCGGTCTGGTCGTCATTGACGAGCAGCATCGTTTCGGCGTGCTCCAGCGAGCGGAACTCATCCGTCGCGGATACAATCCCGATGTGCTGGTCATGACGGCCACGCCCATTCCTCGGTCGCTGGCGATGACCGTCTATGGAGATCTCGATGTTTCGGTCATCCCCGATCTGCCGCCGGGGCGGACGCCGGTGCGAACCTTTCTCCGCACCGAAGACGCGCGTCCGGCCATTTACCATTTCATCGCCACGCAGGTGCGCGCCGGACGCCAGGTCTACATCGTCTACCCCCTCGTCGAAGAATCGGAGAAAATGGATTTGCTCAATGCCACGCAGATGGCCGAACACCTGCAGAAGGTCGTCTTCCCTCAGTTCCGCGTCGGTCTCCTTCACGGAAAGATGAAACCCGCTGAAAAAGACGACATCATGCAGCGATTCCTTCGGGGCGAGATCCACATTCTCGTCGCCACGACGGTGATCGAAGTCGGGGTGGATGTCCCGAATGCCACCGTGATGCTCATCGAGCATGCCGAACGGTTCGGCCTGGCGCAACTGCACCAGTTGCGCGGGCGCGTCGGCCGGGGTTCGGAGAAATCTTATTGCATCTTGCTCGCCCGCGACGTGAGCACGGACGAAGCCCGCGCCCGTCTGGGAATCATGGTGGAGACGACCGACGGCTTTCGCATCGCCGAAAAAGACCTGGAGATTCGCGGCCCCGGCGAATTGATGGGAACAAAGCAATCCGGTCTGCCTGTCTTCCGCATCGGCAATCTTCTGCGGGATCAACCGCTGCTGGAGGCGGCCCGTCGGGAGGCGCGGTCTCTGCTTCAACGCCGCTCGCGACCGCCGGAACTCGATGCTCTCATTTACCAGATTCGCCAGCGTCCTCAGTATGGTCTCGCTTCGGTCGGTTGAGCTGGTGTATGATTTTTTCCTATGCTGATCGTTCGATGCCCGCAATGCGGAAAGCCGGTGGAGTGGGAGGCCAGTCCATTCCGACCTTTTTGCTCCGAACGATGCAAACTCATTGATCTGGGGAAATGGGCGGCGGAAGATTATCGCATCGCCGGAGAACCGATCCCCTCATCGCCTCAGGATCATCCATCGGAATCGGAAGCCGCTCCGGATCACGATGCATCGGTGACATGACAGGAGATCGGCCCTTCCTTCGGTGGAATGTCTCATCGGAACGGCCCCTGATTTCTCCTTACCACGGAGGACGGCATCAGGGACCTCCAGGAGAACCTGCGCGAGATTTCAGCGACATCATCCATGTGCTCGCGCACGTCACGAACGATGGAAAACGGGGAGCGCGCGGGCAGGCGGGCTTCTTCGTCGAAGGCAAGATGAGCGGGCGGGAAGCCCTGCGCTCCCGGGGTATTTTCGGAGGAGGTCATCATGAGCGCCAAGAACCGAACGCGCCACGTATCGGCCGGACAGCTCGTCACCTTTCTGGTCGTCGCCGGGATGGTGCTGGCGGCAGCAGGATATTTTTACTTCGCGAGAACGAGCGGCGGCGCGCCCGCTTCGGCGGCCATTGACGGATTGCCCGGAGGTCGCGGAGTGAAACGTCCCGCTCCCGATTTCACCTTTCGCACGCTCGATGGGCGCGAGCTGACGCTCTCCCGGTATCGCGGCAAAGTTCTCGTCCTCGACTTCTGGGCGAGTTGGTGCCCACCCTGCCGCGATGAGGTTCCCGTCCTTGTCGAACTGGCCCGTCAGTACGAGGGGCGGGGAGTGGAGATCGTGGGGTTGTCGCTCGAAGATCCGGAAGAGGACATCGAAACGGTCAAGGCATTTCTGAAGGAGTACAACGTCACCTACACCGTCGGCTTTGCCACCAACGAGATGTTTTCGGCGCTGGCCGGAGAGGGCGATCTGCCCATCCCGCAAACTTTCATTTTCGATCGGGATGGACTGTTGAGGGCGCACCTCATCGGATTCGATCCGGTGAGCGATGCCGCCCGATTGAGACAAACGGTCGCACGGCTCGCCTCGGATTAGAGACGGGCACAACCGGCGCCAGAAATGCCGCAGCGGAGAAGACAATGACCCACGTTCTGGAGCGAATCATCGAGAGAGCTAAAGCCACCCGTCGCCGGATCGTCCTGCCGGAGGCCGACGATCCGCGAGTGCTGCGGGCCGGGACCATCGCCGCCGCCCAACGGATCGCCGCTATCACTTTTGTCGGCTCGGAAGAAGTCATCCGTCGGCGTGCGGCGGAACAAGGGATTGAACTGCACGACGTTGACATCGTTGACCCGGCGCAGTCGCCCGAGCTGGAGAAGTACGCCCAGCTTTATTTCGAGTTGCGACGGGCCCGGGGCGTCACGCTGGAAGAGGCCCGGCAAATCGTGCGTCAACCGCTCTATTTCGCTGACATGATGGTGAACCAGGGACGGGCCGATGGCTCTGTCGCAGGAGCCGTGAACACAACGGCGGAAACGGTCCGGGCGGCTCTTCACACCATCGGGATGCAGGACGGCTTCCGCATCATCTCCAGCTTCTTCATCATGGTCGTGCCGGACTGCCCCTATGGAGCGGATGGCGCCTTCATTTTCGCCGACTGTGGCGTCGTCCCCGATCCGACGCCGTCGCAACTGGCCGAGATCGCCATCGCTTCGGCAGAAAGTGCACGCCTGCTCCTGGAGGTTGAGCCGCGCGTCGCCCTGCTGTCGTTTTCCACCAAAGGAAGCGCCGACCATCCTTCGGTGGATAAAGTGGTCGAAGCCCTGCGCACGATTCGCGCCCGCGCCCCGCACCTCATCGTGGATGGCGAGCTGCAGGCTGATGCCGCTCTCGTCCCCGACGTGGGAGCGAAAAAAGCACCGGGCTCGCCCGTGGCCGGTCGCGCCAACGTCCTGATCTTCCCCGACCTCAATTCGGGAAACATCGCCTACAAACTCACCGAACGCCTGGCGCGCGCCACCGCCATCGGACCCATCCTCCAGGGATTGAAGAAACCGGCCAACGACCTCTCGCGGGGATGCAAAACCGAAGACATCCTCGCCGCCATCGCCATCACCGCCGTTCAAGCCCAGACTCAAGATAAACTATGACCGATCCATCGGAAAAAGTTTCCCCGCCGCCCGCTTCCCTCTCCTGCCGGTGTTGGCGCGATCTCAGGCGGACCATTCGATTGCTGCCCCCGCTTCTTCTCCTGCCGTGGATGGGAAGTGGAGGGATGATCCCCTTCCCGATACAAGGTCCTCTCATCCGATCAGAAGAAGTCAAGGTCGCCGAGGTGCTGGACGGCGATACCATCGAAGTGTTCCGCTCGGATGAATCGCGGGAAATAATTCGTTATCTGGCGATCGCGGCACCGGAAGCGAAGACGGCTTGCGGGGAAGACGCCCACCAATACCATGCCACATTGCTCAGAGGCAAGACCGTGTGGATCGAATGGCAGGAGGAAAACGGGAAGGCAGCGAGGGATCGGGACAAAAGGCTGCTCGCTTATGTTTATCGAGACAGAGAACGGCAAGATCTCGTGGCCCTGGAACTTGTGCGCGAGGGCCACGCTCGAATTGACCTCCGAGGTCTCACAAATATGACACCTCCCGACGATTTCCGGCTCAAATGGCTGAACCCACTGAGGCAGGCACAGCGAGACGCAGCGAAAACGCGGCGAGGATGCTGGCGAAAGCCTGAGTGGTGCGGGTCGGCCGACCTGGTGATTGCCTTCATCACGTTCTGGGGTCGGGATGAGATCGTTGAGCTTGTCAACCGCAGCGAGCAGCCCGTGAGCCTAGAACACTTCACGCTCGAAGACAATAAAAAAGGGAAGCCCAACACTATTTCCTTCCAACGATTGATTGAGCCATCCCTTCGCATCCTTCCCCCCCAAGCCGTTTTTCGAGTTCACTCGGGTCCGGCGAACTCGGGGAAGAAGCCTTGCGTAATGAGGGAGCACTCCAGGAAGCTGGACTGCTTCTGGACGAACAAATTCATCTGGGATAACGGCGGCGATCGGGCTGTTCTTAAAAACGCGAAGGGAGATGTAATCTGCGCGTACCAATATAAAGGCCGATAGGAACGGTCGGCCACGTCCTCCTTTGGGAAGTTCCCGCAGATAAAGTCTCATCACGCCGCTTATCAGTGGCCGATACCACTCTCCTTCTTTCCTACAGATGGGACTCCTGAGCGCCCCCTCTTACGAAAAAGGGAGAAGGTGGTGTTGGGCGAAACTGAAAGAGCGATCTTTCCCGACGACGAGATGGTCCACGACGCGAATGTCGAGAGGACGGGCTGCGTCCACCAGGATTCGCGTGAGGCGTTTGTCGTCTTCGGATGGTTCAGGATGGCCGCTCGGATGATTGTGAATGAGAATGAGCCCTGAGGCATGATGCGCCAGAGCGGATTCGATGACGCGCCGGGGATAAACGACGGCGCGATCCACCGTCCCTTCGTGGACGATCTCATAATCAAGGACTTCGTTCTTGGTGTTCAGATAGATGATCATGAACGCTTCATGAGGAAGACCTGCCAGTTTCGCGCGGGCGAAATCCGCGACGGCATCAGGTGACGAGAGCAGATCCCGCTGTTTCATCTTCTCTCCGAGATACACCCCACACAACTGTTTGACCAGATGAATGAGCGTCGCCGATACCACACCGACGTTGGGCACCGATTGGAGTTCCTGCATGCTGGCATCGAACACACCCGAAAGGCCGCCGAACCGTTTGATGAGGTCTTTGGCGACAGGTTTGACATCCTTGCGGGGAATGGCATAGGTGAGAAGAAGTTCAAGAAGTTCGTAATCGTGAAATCCTTCGGCTCCCCCTTTTTGGAACCGCTCTCGTAATCGCTTGCGATGATCGAAGTAGTGGGGTTTGTCCGCCATATCGGCCTCCCCATCCACAGTGGGTCCTGATGACGAAGCGGATTGGAGAATACCACCTCTTACCAGGAAACGTCCAGTACACCCGTCCACCGGAGGGATCGAAGGTCGGTCAGTTCCGGACGGTGAGAGGGGCTCCGCCAAGCGGGCGCCGGTGAGCATCAGGAGGCGGGGAGATCGTCGGGTCAGCGTCCGATGGATGTGGGCTGGAATCCCCGCTGGCGGGCTGCCTCATAAAGGAAGATCGTGGCAGCGCTGGCAGCATTCAGCGATTCGACCGGTCCCACCAGAGGAATTCTCACCGCAGAGTCCGCTGCCTGAAGCGCTGCTTCGCTCAAACCGGTGGCTTCGTTCCCGATCAGCAGCGCCAGGGGACGCGCCAGATTCACCTCCGTCAGAAGGCGCGACGCGCGTGCAGAGGTAGCCAGGAGCGTCAATCCGGCCTGTCGAACGAGCATCACAGCATCTGCCAGAACGATTTTTTCGATCAGGGGCAACCGCACGGCTGATCCCATCGAGGCCCGGATTACCTTCGGGGCAAATGGATCCGTCGTCCCCTTCAGGACGACAAGTCCGGTGGCTCCGAGGGCCTCGGCGCTGCGGAGAATTGTCCCCATATTGCCGGGATCCCGGATGCCCTCGAGAATAAGCACCAGGGGAAGCGATGCCCCGAAGACATCTGCGACTGACCACTTCGGTCGCGATGCGAGAGCAATGATCCCGGGAGATGTCTCCACATCGCTCACGGAACGAAGAACCTCATCGCGAACGATTTCGCACCGGGTCCCTCCGGGCGAGACCCGCGCGACCAGCTCGCGGGCTCGCGGCTCTGATTCGAGACGATCACTGACAAGCAACGCTTCGATCCGAATCGGTGATCGGAGCGCATCCTCGATCAATCGAAAACCCTCGAGGAAGAGCAACTCCCGATGACGTCCCCGGCGAGCGCGATGGGCTGCCTTAATGAGGGGATTCTGACGGCTGGTAATCACTTCTTCGTGACGCGAAGAGGCCGCCGCCCCGGTCGTATTGTTTGCCCGGACCGATGGTGCGTGATCTGCTTGATGGCGTCGAAGGCGGCTCGACTCAGGTAGGGATCGGGAGCGCGAGTGGCTTCCCCCAAGGCGGTGAGCGCGGCAGCATCCCCGATCAGGCCGAGCGCCCATGCCGCCTGTCGCCGGACTTCGGCCTCGCCGTCGGTAAGTAGAGCCTGACTCAAGGCCGGGACTGCCCGAGGGCTTTGGAGCCGTCCCAGTGAGCGAGCGGCTTCGCGGCGCACCAGAGCGTCTCTGTCCCGGAGCAGGCGAATTATATCGGCTTCAGCCGAGAGATCGCCGATCTCACCAAGAGCCCACGCAACGGCGGCCCGCACGGATGCCTCTCGATCTCGCGTCGCCTCTCTCAGCGCCGGGACAGCTCGCCGATCTTTCCTCTGCCCCAGGGCGAAGGCGGCCGTCTGGCGGACTAACGGACTGTGGTCCCACAAAGCTGAGCGGAGAGCCGCTTGCGCTTCCTCCGCGTCGAAACGACCGAGAGCAGAAGCGGCCGCCGCACGCACACCTTCATCCCGATCCTGGAGAGCTGTCAGCAGGGTCGAGAGGGCCTCCGATGTGGGGAACAGAGAAAGAAGAGCATCTCGACGAGCACCAGGCTCGTGAGTCTCAGGACGCCGATGGCTGCCACTCTGATGGCCAGCCCATGCCGGCTCCTCTCCGATGGCAATGATCGAGCACTCACAAAGGCAGAGAACGAAAAAAGCCAATACCCTAACCACGTCCCTTCTTGACCTAGTCGCTGAACCGCTGCACTCGCCGGGTGGAGGCCGCTGCTCCTTTCTCCCTGGACGATGGCGTTCTGACCCCATCTTCCGGCTGGGAGAGCAGGACCATCAACTCTCGCTTGAACCGTTGCGGATCCCTCTCCTCCTCGCGCATGGATTTCATGATCGAGATGTACTCCAGAACCTCCGCCACTTCGTCCTCATTGAGATGCTCGATTTCTTCAGCCAATCGTTGCCTGGCTGTGAGACGCTCATTCATGCAGACCCCCTTGATCGGATGGTCTTCTAGCACCCGATAAAGGTTCCCGTTACCGAGTGCCAATCATACACGAACCCCGCGTCACAGGCAACGGAGCGGCTCAGTCAAGGACATCTTGCCGCCGGGGTGCCCATTAAGGACGTGCAACGGGACGCTACAGAGGGTTCGAGCGATTGTCAGGGTCCGCAGGTTCCCGAATCCGTCCGCGTTGAGGGATGGGGCGTCGGAGATTACGCCTTCAGCAGGTGGCGCAGAGCACTTTCCAGATCGGGATAGCGGAACTGAAATCCGGACTCCAGCAGTCGAACAGGCCGGACGCGGGCGCTGGCCAGGAGAAGCTCATCGGCCATCTCGCCCAGCAGAAACCGTGCCACCGGAGCCGGCAGAGGGAAGACCGTGGGTCGTGCCAGCACGCGCCCCAGGGTGCGGGTGAACTCTCGATTGGTCACCGGCACCGGCGAGACGACGTTGACCGGCCCGCTGAGAGAATCGGTGACGAGCGCGTGAAGGAATGCCGATACCAGATCATCCAGAGCGATCCAGCTCCAGTACTGCCGACCGCATCCGATGGTGCCGCCAAGACCCAGCCGGAAGGGGAGCAGCATCCGCGCCAGTGCTCCTCCCTGCCGACCGAGCACAATGCCGATACGGAGATTCACCACGCGAATCCCGCGCTGACGGGCCGGTTCCGCAGCCGCTTCCCATTGCTGACAGACATCGGCCAGGAATCCCGTGCCCGGAGGACTCTCCTCGGTGAGCCATTCATCCCCCCGGTGACCATAATAGCCGGTGGCTGACGCGCAGATCAACACACCAGGAGGCCGGGCCTGCTCGGCCAGAGCTTCGCTCAACAGACGGGTTCCGCGAACGCGACTTTCACGAATTCTCGTTTTGTGTTCCGGAGTCCATCGCTCAGCGATACTCGCCCCCGCCAGATGAATGACGGCTTCGATTCCTTCCAATCCCGCGCGATCAATCGTACCCGTATCAGGGTCCCAGCGAACCACCGGCCCGTCGGCTTTTGACTGAGGCCGCACGAGCCGAACGACACGATGATCACCCGCGCGGAGTGCCGCGACCAAAGCTGATCCGATGAATCCGCTCGATCCGCTGACGAGGATATTCATCGTCGCCTCCTTCGGATTGCCCAAGGACCTCCGCTTTTCAGCGCGACCGCAGGACTATTTGTCGAACGGGCCAGAACACACGCACGATACCTCCACCCGTTCTTATGCACCGGCGCGAAGGTGGTAGAGATGGAGTGCGGCCAGCGTCTTGGCGTCATGAATTTCATTGCCGGCAATCTTGGCCCGAAGCTCCGCCCAGGTGAGCGGCACGACCTCGATGAACTCGTCGCTCTCCAGATGCTGTCGCGTGGGCTGAAGGTCCTCCGCCAGAAAGGCGTACATGCGCTCGTCGGCGAAGCCGGGAGCGGTGAAAAAATCGCCGAGGAGCGTCAGGCGGCCGGCGCGATAGCCCGTTTCCTCTTCCAGTTCTCGATGCGCGCAGGCCTCAATGCTTTCAGCCTCCTGATCGAGCGTCCCGGCCGGCAGCTCCCAGAGCGTTTGCCTCACGGCATAGCGGAATTGACGAAGCAGCAGCACTCGACCATCCGCCAGCACCGGGAGGATGACGACAGCTCCCGGATGACGCACCGTTTCGCGCATCGTCTCACGGCCATCGGGCCAGCGCACGCGATCAACATCCAGTCGAACAACAGCCCCCTCATAGATGCGCTGCGTTTCTATGACCTCGATCTCTCTGCTGTCGGGCAGGGCCATCGGAGTACTCTCGCAAGGTCTCGCGCCGGTGGCGGAGACGACCACCGTCACCCAGGAATCATCGGCGCTGATTCCGGAAATCTACTTCATCGTCCGATCCTCCTGATGGCGGTGATTCTTCTCGCCCCCGGTGATCCGCACACCTCGCTTACGGTCGGTTGCGATACTTCTCATACAATCGGGTGTGCTTGGTCGTGAGCGGGATCTCTTTCCCGTTGATGAACAGGTGGCGCACGTTGGAGCGAATCTCCAGCGGATCGCCATCCCAGACGACGAGATTGGCGATCTTGCCAACCTCGATGCTGCCCAGACGATCGGCGACGCCGAAGATCTCCGCCGGGTAGATCGTCAGCGCCTTGAGCGCTTCCTCCCGCGGGAGCCCGAAGGCGACGGCCATAGCGGCATGATAGGGCAGATTCCGCGCATTGGAGGCGTCAGCCGTGGAGAAAGCAAACTTCACGCCCGCCTCAAAGAGTTCTTTGGCCCGGGTGTAGGCGCTGTCATAGGGATCGTCTTCGTTTTGGGGCAGATCGAGCACCGGGCCGAGGATCACCGGAATATTTTTCTCCTTGAGGAGTTTGGCCGCTTTGGGCGCTTCAGCTCCCCCCACGAGGATCATTTTCACTTTCTGCTCGGCGGCGAACTCGACGGCAGCCCGGATGTCACGGTCATCATTGGCCGATACGAGCAGCGGTAGCTCTCCAGCGACGACCGGAACGAGCGATTCCAGGACGGGGTCAACCTTCAATTGATTGTTACCGTTGCTCGCACCATCGGCCTGAACGACCGGAGACTTCTTCGCCTTGGCATACGCTCGCGCATCGTCAAGAAGCTTCCGGACCCGATTCAACCGCTCGTCGCGCTGGCGCCGAACTTCTTCAAAACTCCGCTCGCGGACCTGGAACGTCGCGGGATCGAATGACCGTCCTGATCTGAGCGAGGGGAAGTTGAAGATAATGCCCACAGGGGCTTTCACCTGCATCTCTTCCCAGGTCCATCCCGCGAGATTGATCAACGCCGCTTGCCCGGCCAGCACTCCTCCCCGGGGAGCCGTGAGCACAGTCGTGATGCCGTTGACGCGGGTGACGGGGATAATCTCGCTCTCGGGATTGACGGCCACAATGGCCTTCAGTTGGGGATTGAAGTCGCCGATCTCGTTGACGTCCACCGTGGCGGCGACCTGACCGATTTCGGTCAAGCCGATGGTCGTATTGGAATCAATCATTCCCGGATAGACCCACATCCCTTGAGCATTGATCACGCGCGCGCCTGCCGGAATGGAAACGTTGCGTCCCACGGCGGCGATTCGGCCATCTCGGATGACGACCGTGCCGCGTTCGATGACCGGACCGGTGATGGGGACAATGCGGGCGTTGGTGATGGCATAGATGTCAGGCCGCTGGGCGTACACCGACAGCGGAGCACATCCCAGCACCCAGAGAATGTGGACGGCCATACTGAGGCTCAGAATTCGTTTCATATCTCCTTCCCTCGCGGCATCGAAATCAACGCTTTCACCCAGGGAGAAGCGTCGCGCTCGGCGTCAAGATCATGTTGGTTAGATCCGAACGCCCAGAGGTGACAGACTCTCCCGACAGCGGCCTAAGCTCCCGGTCGCCGGGCCGGAGGCTGTCGGCGCTCATCGCTTCTCTCCCTGGCCTTGAGTGCTTCCTTCTCCTTTTGAATTTCGGCGCGACGGGCCAAATCGGCCTCGCGGTCGAAGTAGACCTGTCCGTCAATGAGCACTTTCTCGACCATCGAGTAGGTCGAGAGGGGATGGCCTTTGAAGATGACGAGATCGGCATCCTTGCCGACTTCGATGGAACCGACCCGATGGTCAATGCGCAGTTGCTTGGCCGGATTGATCGTCACCAGAGCCAGGGCTTCATCCTCGCTGAGCCCACCGTATTTGATCGCCTTCGCCGCTTCCAGATTCAAGCGCCGCGCCAGCTCGGCACTGTCGGAATTGAACGAGACGACGACTCCCTTGCGGGCCATGATCGCGCCATTATAGGGGATGGCATCGTAGGCTTCCACCTTGTAGGCCCACCAGTCGGAGAAGGTAGACGCCCCGGCCCCATGAGCGGCGATCTCCTTGGCCACCTTGTAACCTTCGAGGACGTGCTGGAAGGTGGCAATCTTGAAGCCGAATTCTTCGGCCAGGCGAATGAGCATGAGGATTTCATCCTGCCGATAGCAGTGGGCGTGAACGAGCCGTTTCCCCTGAAGGACCTCAACGAGCGGTTCCAGCTTCAAATCCCGACGCGGCGGGACGACATCCTCGCCGGCGGCCTTGCGGCGATGGTACTCTTCCCACTGCTGCATGTAGTTGCGGGCCTGCGTGAAGGCTTCCCGGATGGTGTACTCGACGCCGAGGCGCGTGGCCGGATAGCGACGGGGCGTTCCCGGCGGCGGCGTGAAATTGGATCGCTTGGGATTCTCGCCGAGAGCGAACTTGATTCCCGGCATCGCTCCCTCAAACATCATCTCCTGAGCCGTCTTTCCCCACCGGAGCTTGATCACGGCATTGAGACCGCCAATCGCATTGGCGCTGCCGTGAAGAATGTTGGCGGTGGTGACGCCTCCGGCCAGATCGCGATAGATATTGATGTCGGTCGGATCGAGCACGTCTTGAATGCGCACCATCGAGGTGACTGACAGGCTGCCTTCATTCACGCCCCCATCAACGGCGATGTGGGAGTGACAATCAATAATCCCCGGCATGACGTATTTGCCCGTTGCATCAATGACGGTGGCTCCCGGCGGCACATCCACCGTTTTTCCCACGGCGGCAATCTTCCCGTCGCGGATGAGAATGGATCCGTTCTCGATCCGTCCTTTGGTCACCGTCAAAATCGTGGCTCCCCGGATCACGGTGACGCGGGAGCGCGCGTCCTGCGCGCGGGCCGTCGTGACGCACAGAACGAGGAGCGAGAGTCCACAGGTAACGAGAGCCTTCAAGGGCTTGCCGAACGGCTGCGGCAGAAAGCCGAGAGTAATCATAACGCTGCCTCCTCATTGAGAGTGGCTCCGGGAGAGACGTTTCCTCGGGGCGACCTCGTCCCGGAGAAAGGGAATGATCCCTGCCCTTCAACCGTGACCATCCCGCTGATCCGATCGCCTTCCACACGACCGGAGAAGGTCACGACGAGCTGATTGCCCTGGATCGTGGCATTCACCGTTAGCTCCACCTGATCGCCGGAAAGCGTTCCCCGGGCAACCGGCGTCTCCCCGAACGGACTCGTGACCGTGCCCGAGATCGTGGAGCCCTCCTGCTGCAACTGGAGAGTGACTGGAATGGCGCCCTGAGGAGAATCCACCGTGACGGTCCAGGTTCCGCTGGCGTCCACCGTACGTGGCGGGGCTCCGGTCGGCGGACCCGTCGGGCGTTCGGGCTCCTGACGGAGTTCGACTTCGCGTCCATCAATGAAGAGATGCTTGATCTTCGTCCTCTCGTCGAACAGATCGCCATCGGTCACAACGAGATTGGCGATCTTGCCGACGTCGAGGCTGCCCAGTTGCTCGGCGACGCCGAAGATCTGGGCGGCATTGAGCGTGAGCGCACGGAGGGCCGCTTCCTTGGGCAATCCCGCCGCAATCGCTTTGGCGACGTTGCGAACATAATCTCGGGGATTTTGCATGTAGCCCGAATGGAAGGCGAACAAAACACCGGCGCGATGGAGCGCCGCTGCCGCTTTCGGAGCCTCGGCCCGAAGCCGCAACACCCGGAGCGGTTCATCGGCTTCAGGGTCGGCCTCCCGAGGGCGCTGAGGAAAATTCACGCTGAGCAAAACGGGGACCTTCTTCTGGGCCAGAAGTTCGGCGCACTGATATGCTTCGACCGCCCCGCTCACAATGTAGGTGAGGCGAAACTCCTCGGCCAACTGAATGACGCGACGAATCTCCCTGTCCGAATTGGCCAGGAAGATGACGGGAAGTTGACCCGTCACGACCGGCTGCAGGGCTTCGAGCGTTTCATTGTATTCCGGTCGCTCCATGCCGCGCGGGTTCCGACGGTATCGCTCCCATGCAGCTCGATAATGTTGAGCATCCAGCAGCGTCTGGCGAATGTGAGCAAAAACACCCATGAGCGAATTGGGGAAGCCACTTCCGAATCCCCCGGTGGTGGAGAATCCGATGTGCAGAGCGACCGGTGATTTCACCACCATCTTCTGCGGCGTTTCCCCGGCAAGGTTAATCAGGGCACTCTGGCCGATGAAAATTCCCGTGCGGGGAATGGTGAGCGCTGTGGTGATCCCGGCGCTGCGGGCGGATTCCAGGCGCGTGCCGCCGGTCTCCAGTCGTCGGGCGGCTACAAACTCCGGCTGCGTGTGTGGTGGCGGAGACGGTTGCGCTGCCGCTTGTGCCGCCGCAGGAGTTGCCCCGGGCCGCGCCGCGGCCTGCGGCTGAGGAGCTGATGGCAATCCCAGATCAGTGTAGGCATCAATCAGCCCCGGATAGACCGTCAATCCCGCCCCTTCGATCACGCGCGCATCGGCGGGAATCGGTACATTGGCCCCCACTGCCGTGATGAGTCCATTACGAAAGACAATCGTCCCTTTTTCGATGGTCGGTCCGCTCACGGTGACAATGCGAGCGTCTTTGATGGCGTAGACAGCAGGCCCATCGCTGCTGGCGGGAATCGGTCGCAGCACCACGAGCAACAACAGGCCCCAGAAGAGAATACTCGTCAGGCGCAATCTTTTCTTCACAACCCTCGTCCTCCTTCTTTCGAATCCCCTTCTCCGTGCAGGATGCGGCCTGTAATTTACAAGAAACCGATGCGGCCTGCAACAGCCAGCACTCCCTCGCGCCGCCCGGGGCGAACAATCCCCTCCTCCGAAGAAGACCGTTCCGATCTTCACCTCCGCCACACCCGAACGAACCAGGCTCACCTTCTCGCCGAGGGTCAAGCGGAGGGATACATGTCTTCGGGAGAGGACCCCGCGTGATTGAAAGCCGGGAGGGAGTCTGATAGATTTGGTGCTTCTGCGCGGGCCGGTTGGGGAACGAGGAGAAAAGCTATGGTACAGCAACAGCACGAACGGTCGGTGCCGGACCTGTCGGCGTTTGAGGGGAAGGACTTTTCCTCCGCCGAGCATCGCTCGGTGGTGATCATCGGGACGGGACCTGCCGGACTGACAGCCGCTCTCTACGCCGCGCGGGCCAATCTCCGTCCGCTCGTCATCAAAGGGCCGGAACCGGGCGGACAGCTCACGACCACGACCGATGTGGAAAACTATCCGGGATTCCCTCAAGGCATTCAGGGACCGGAGTTGATGCGGCTGTTTGAAGAACAGGCCGCTCGCTTCGGCGCCGAGATGCGGTGGGGGACGGTAACGGCCGTGGATTTTTCCCGGCGACCTTTTCGCTTGCTGGTGGATGACAGACAGCCGCTTCTGGCCGATGCCGTCATCATCGCCACCGGCGCGTCGGCCAAATATCTGGGCCTGGAGAATGAACGGCGACTCATCGGTCGGGGCGTCTCGGCCTGCGCCACCTGCGATGGAGCGTTCTTCAACGGTCACGAGGTGGCCGTCGTCGGCGGCGGCGATACCGCGATGGAAGAGGCGCTCTTTCTCACCCGCTTCGCCCGCCGCGTCTATGTCATTCATCGGCGCGATCAATTGCGGGCATCCAAGATCATGCAGCAGCGCGCTCTCGCTCATCCCAAGATCGAGTTCATCTGGAACACGGTGGTGGAGGACGTGCTCGGCGATAGGACGGTCGAAGGCGTTCGCTTGAGGAATGTCAAAACGGGCGAGACGACCGTGCTTCCTGTCACCGGACTGTTCGTGGCCATCGGGCATAAGCCGAACACCGACATCTTTCGCGGCTGGCTGGAAATGGATGAGCTGGGCTACATCAAAGTGCGTCCGTTTTCCACGGCGACGAGCATTCCCGGCGTCTTCGCCTGCGGCGATGTGCAGGATCGCGTCTACCGCCAGGCCGTCACTGCCGCCGGAACCGGTTGCATGGCTGCCATTGATGCTGAACGCTGGCTGGCCGAGCAGGAATCGCTCGCCGAACCACCGTCTCGGTAGGCTCAGGATGGATCACCTCGTTCCTCTCTCGGAGTCCATCGCGTCGCGGACTCCATCATGATGCGAATCGGCTTTTATCAATTTGCTCCCGTCTTGGGCGATGTTCCGGCCAATCGCCGACAGATCCGAGCGGCTCTTCAAGCGTGCGACGCCGATCTCGTGGTCTTACCCGAGCTGGCCACGAGCGGATATTTGTTCTTGACGGCCGACGAGGTGGAGGCTGTCGCGGAACCCGTTCCGGGACCCACGACGGACCTGTTGCACCAATTGGCCGCCGAACGAGGGATCCACATCGTCATCGGATTGCCGGAACGCGCCACCGACGGAATCTACAACAGCGCCGTGCTCGTGGGGCCGGAAGGAGTCATGGGAGTCTATCGCAAGGCGCATCTCTTCTCCGACGAGAAAGATTGGTTCCGCCCCGGCGACGTGGGATTCCCCATCTTCGAGGTCAGGGGAGCGAAGGTGGGACTGCTGGTGTGCTTCGATCATCTTTTCCCCGAGGCTGCTCGAACACTGGCGCTGGCCGGTGCCGAGATCATCTGCCATCCATCCAATCTCGTGTTGCCGGAACTCGGCCAGCTCACAACGCGCGTGCGAGCCATCGAGAATCGCGTCTTTTGGATTCTCGCCAATCGAATTGGCGTCGAGGAACGAGCACTGACCAGCACAAGCGACCGTCCGTCGGAAGGTTCGCGGCCCCTCACGAGGAAGCTCACCTACACCGGATGCAGCCAGATCATTGCTCCTGACGGGAAAATTCTTCACCGCGCACCGGCTCAGGAGGAAACGCTTGCGGTGGTCACGATTGATCCCGCGCAGGCGACCGACAAATTCGTCACACCGAGAAATCACGTCCTGGCCGACCGCCGCCCTGATCTCTACCGGTTGTGATGCCGCCACGCGCGCGGCGCAAGACGCCTACGACTGTCTCCTTCGAGCAAGAGGATGCGCTTGGGGGGAGGAGGTGGAAGATGAGACCATTCCACGACGAGCTTTTAGATCGCGCCAAGCCCCTCTGGGAGAAAATGCTGGCCCATCGCTTTCTGGCCGAAACAGCGGCGGGGACGATCCCTCGCGACACCTTTGCTCGCTGGATGCAGCAAGATTATCTGTTTGCCCGGGAGGCCATGCCGTTTCTGGCCATTCTTGTGGCGAAAGCGCCGCTGGCGCTGAGAAAAAATCTCACTGATGCTCTCGTTGCCCTCCATCAAGAACTGGCGCTCTTTGAGCGGATGGCCCGCGAGCACGGCGTTTCATTTGACAACCTCAGCATGTCTCCGACCTGCCACGCCTATGTTCAGTTTCTTCATGCGACGGCCTACGGCAGATCGTTCCCGGAGGGCTTCACGGTTCTTTACGGAGCCGAGAAAGCCTATCTCGATTCCTGGAGCTGGGTGAAGGAGCATCAGCGAGGGGAGAGTCCCTGGCAGCCCTTCATTGATAACTGGACGAGCGAGCCGTTTCGCCAGTATGTCGCCTGGCTCGGAGAGACGCTCGACGGCCTGGCCGAGGAAGTCACGGCCACGACACGGCAAGCGATGACGGAGCTTTTCCTTCTCACCGGACAGTACGAGATCCTCTTCTGGGAGATGGCCGCAACAACGGAGACGTGGCCCGTCACCCTGTGAGACCGGGAGTCGCATCGCTCCACGAGTCGTGGCGGGGACGCTTTATTGCGGTACGGATCATCCGTCCCAATTCCATCGGGCGATTGTCCATCGTCCTTGAACGGGGCTCATCGGAGCTGAATCGAGCCTGCGCCGTCTGCCGGGCTATTTTTCCCCTTCGGTGCGGGCCGTTGATTCTCTCTCGCCTTTGGCCGGTCGGATCAGCCGGATTCGTTCCCGATGCACCCCGTTGACCATCAATAGATGAACTCGCGCACGTCGTAGATGCTGATCTTCGGACGAGCGGCCTGACGGCTGTAGCGCAGTCCGGCTCGCAGCAGAGCGATCTGCTGCTTCAGTTCGGCATAGTCCAGCGGGGCAACATTGTCGGCCCGGGCCTGTCGTTCGTAATCGGAGTGGGGCGGGATCCAGAGCGGCGAGAGATAAATAATATCGTCGCCGTCAAGCGGCATGGCATTCAAAAGCTCTACGCTTTTTTCCACATGCGATGTGAAGAAACGTCGTCCGCCAAGTCCGACGAGAATGATCACGCCCACGGCCACGCCCGCCGCTTTGAGCGTCCGCACGATCTGCAGCGCCCCGGCGGCCGTGCCCGGCTTTTGAACCCAGCGAAGCAGCTCATCATCACCGCTTTCGACGCCCAGGTACACGCGCCGCAGATGACGCTGGCGGAGGGCCACGAAATCGTCAACGCGTTTATGCGTCCCGCTGAAGGTATCAATGAAGGAGTAGATGCCATCGAAGCGGTAACCATCGCCTGCGGTCCGGGATCCGCTTGAGCCGATGGGAAATTCTTCGTGGAGGAGGTCGAAGATCGGCAGCAGCTTCTCCTGTGGAAGAATCAAGGCGTTGGCATCGGCGAGGAAGAGTCGGCGCCGGAGCGCGATCGAATCGCCGAAAAATGCTTTGACGTCCCGGATGTGGGTTCGCACTTCGGAGATGGTCTTGATGCGGAAGCGCCGGTCGCGGTAGAAATCGCAAAAGGTGCAGCGGTTCCAGTGGCAGCCTTCGGTAATCTGAAGCGCGAGAGCGAGGTATTGATCGGGCGGCATGATGCTGACGGGCCGATAGACGGAGAGAAATCGCCGACGGTCGGCACGATAGGCCGTCGCGTCCCAGGCCGAGATTCTCTCCAGCCAGGCGATCACATCCTCGGGCGAGGATGCCTGAGCCGTGAGAAGGAGAGTCACGTCCTCGGATCGTCGGGCGACTGCGTCGCCTATCTCCTTCACCGTCGCGCGGATCTCCTCGATGAGGGCGTCCTTCTCGCTCTCGCCAAGCGTGCGAATGAGCCGCGGCGCCGCCGGATCGCCTTCAGGTCGCCACTTCTCGATCATCGTGTGATCGAGGCCACGGACGATGGTTCGCCCGTCTCGATAGGCCATGTAGAGGCGGCCCGCGCGATCAAACGAGAAGACATATCGCCCCTCCACGCTAATGACGAGGGCGCTCGCTTTGGCCGTGACGATCACGCGCGAGGCTGCTACGGCGGTTTCCATGTCGGGCCTCCGATTCATCACGACGTTCCCTTCCCCACACCGAGGTGACGGGCTATCGTCAATCGCTCCTGATGGGGTGCGATGGCCACTCCCTCCGGCGAGCTGTCGGCCCAAGACGTTTGCGTTTGTTCAGCAATCCATCGCCGTTCCGGCGAGCGCGATTATCACTGAGCCCCTCGTCGGGCGCCTGCTGCCGATCAGTCCCCGTGGACTTCGGCCAGCTCCTCGACCGGCATCTTCGCCAGGTGCTCGTACAATTGCCAGCGAGCGAGAACATCCTCCTGAGCCTGACGAAGGAGTTCGTCGGCGATCTCCGGATGACGTTCCGCCAGCGAGCTGAAGCGCGTCTCATTGGCAACGTATCGTCGGAGCGGCAGGCTCGGCGGTTTGGAATCGAGCTGGAGCGGATTCTTCCCCTGCTGACGCAGGCGCGGATCGTAGCGGAAGAGCGGCCAGTAACCGGACAAAACGGCGGCCTTCTGCTGATCCAGTCCATAGCGCATGTCGTAGCCGTGCGCGATACAGTGACTGTAAGCGATGATGAGCGACGGACCGGGATAGGATTCGGCTTCGAGAAAGGCCTTCACCGTGTGGGTGTCGTTAGCGCCCATCGCCACACGAGCGACGTAAACGTTTCCGATCAGCATGGCCATGAGGGCCAGGTCTTTTTTGGCCGTCGGCTTGCCTCGAGCGGCGAATTTCGCCACCGCGCCCCGGGGAGTGGCTTTCGACATCTGTCCGCCGGTATTGGAGTAGACTTCAGTGTCGAGCACAAGGAGATTCACATTGTGCCCTGAGGCCAGCACGTGATCCAGGCCCCCGTAACCAATATCATAAGCCCAGCCGTCGCCACCCACGCACCAGACCGTCTTGGGCACGAGGGCATCGGCCAGGAGGAAAAGCTCTCGCGCCTCGGGCAGATCAAGGAGGCGGAGTTTCTCCTTGAGGGCCTGCACGCGCTCCCGACGTTGGCAGAGCGTTTCTTCCGTCACCGGCTCGACCCGAACAAGAGCCTCGACCAGCTCCTCTCCAACCAGGCCGGCAACCCGTCGCAGAAGAAGGCGGGCGCGCTCGGCCTGTTGATCGAGCGCCAGGCGCAAGCCCAATCCGAATTCCGCATTATCCTCAAACAACGAGTTGGACCAGGCCGGACCTCGACCCTCACGATTGATCGTGTACGGCGTCGTCGGCAGGTTTCCTCCGTAGATCGAGGAGCAGCCGGTGGCGTTTGCGATGATCAATCGGTCGCCAAACAGTTGCGTGAGCAACTTGATGTAAGGCGTCTCGCCGCAGCCGGCGCAAGCTCCCGAAAACTCAAATAACGGCTCGAACAATTGCACGTCCTTGACCTCGCGCGGGTTCAGCACGCGCCGATCCACTTCCGGCAACCGAAGGAAGAATTCCCAGTTCTCTCGCTCGGAAGCGCGAAGCGGCGGCTGCGGTTCCATGTTGATCGCTTTGTGCAGGGGATCGGTTTTACTCTTGACCGGGCAGGCTTCCACGCACAGGGCGCAGCCGGTGCAATCCTCCGGTGCTACCTGAAGCGTGTAGACCTGACCCTTGAACTCGCGCCAGCGCGCGGGCGCCGATTTGAACGTCGGCGGCGCATCCGTCAGGTGGGCCGGATCGTAGACTTTCGCCCGAATGACGGCGTGAGGACAGACGAGCACGCATTTGCCGCACTGAATGCAGAGGTCGGGATCCCACACGGGAATTTCCAGGGCGATGTTGCGCTTCTCCCACTTGGTCGTTCCGCTGGGATACGTTCCGTCAACGGGAAACGCACTCACCGGCAGGCGATCTCCCTCGCCCGCGATCATGCGGGCCGTCACACGACGAACGAAATCGGGAGCTTCCTCGGGCACCGGCGGCCGCAGATCAAAGGAACTCGTCACCTGATCCGGCACCGTCACCTCGTAGAGATGATCGAGGGCCTGATCCACGGCCTTGAGGTTTTTCTCCACGATGGCCTCGCCGCGTTTGCCATAGGTCTTGACGATGGCTTGTTTGATCGCCGCGATGGCCCGCTCGCGTTCCAGCACACCACTCAGGGCGAAAAAGCACGTCTGCAAAATCGTGTTGATGCGTCCTCCGAGTCCGGCTTCCCGCGCCACCCGATACCCGTCAATGACGAAGAAGCGAAGGCGCTTGGCGATGATCTCCCGCTGGATCGTCCGGGGCAGATGATCCCATACCTCGTCGGGCCCATAGGGGCTGTTGAGCAGAAACGTCGCTCCCGGTTCGGCCACCTGAAGCACGTTGAAGCGTTCGAGGAAGGAAAATTGATGGCAGGCGACGAAGTTCGCCCGACTGATGAGATAGCTGGAGCGAATCGGTCGAGGCCCGAAGCGCAAGTGCGAGACCGTCACCGAACCGGCTTTCTTGGAATCGTAGACAAAGTAGCCCTGAGCGTAATACGGCGTCTCCTCGCCGATAATTTTGATCGAGTTGCGGTTGGCGCTCACCGTCCCATCGGCTCCCAGGCCGTAGAAAACGGCCCGCACCGTCTCGGGGTCCTCGGTGGAAAATTCCGGATCATAGTCAAGGCTCGTCTGGGTGACGTCGTCGGTGATGCCGACGGTGAAGTGGCTCTTCGGATCTTCTTTCGCCATCTCGTCGAAAATGCCCTTGATCATGGCGGGCGTGAATTCCTTCGATGAGAGTCCGTAGCGCCCGCCGATCACACGCGGCATGGTGAGAAATGGTGTGGGATGCCGCAGTTGCGCTTCCGCCAGGGCCGTGACGACATCGAGATAGAGCGGCTCACCGGCGCTGCCCGGCTCCTTGGTTCGATCCAGCACGGCAATCGTTCGGACCGTCGGCGGCAACACGGCCAGGAAATGCTCGACGGAAAAGGGACGGTAGAGACGAACCTTGATCACGCCCACCGCTTCGCCGCGCTCCCAGAGAAATCGCACCGTTTCCTCAGCCGCTTCCGCCCCGGACCCCATCAGCACGAGGACGCGTTCCGCATCCGGCGCACCCACATAGTCGAAGAGGTGATACGAACGACCCGTCAGCCGGGCGAACCGATCCATCACGTTTTGCACGACGGTCGGACACGCCAGATAGTAAGGATTCACGGC